>JANONA010000095.1:0-4725 GCA_031420575.1 Nitrospirota bacterium
AAATTCGCCTTGTAAAGAGGGCGCGGAGGAGCATATATGCCGGAATTACGAAAAGACCCGATCACCGGCCGCTGGGTCATCATTTCAGCAGAGCGGGGCAAGCGGCCCACGGACTTCCAGGATCAGCGCGGTAAAAAGCGGGAAGGGTTCTGCCCTTTCTGCGCGGGCAACGAACGCACCACGCCGGGCGAGGTGCTGGCCTATCGCGCTGAAGGCGCACGCGCGCCCAACGGGCCGGGCTGGCGGCTCCGGGTAGTGCCGAACAAGTTTCCCGCGCTCCAGATCGAGGGCGACATGAACAAGCAGGGCGAGGGCCTCTTCGACAAGATGAACGGCGTCGGCGCGCACGAGGTGATCATCGAGAGCCCGGACCACAACGCCACGCTCGCGGCCCTTCCGCTTCAGGCGATGGAAGAGGTGCTCTGGGCATACCGGGACCGCATGGAAGATCTGAAGAAGGACACCCGCTTCCAGTATGCCCTCATCTTCAAAAACGAAGGACTTGAGGCCGGCGCAACGCTCGAACACACGCATTCCCAGCTCATCGCGCTTCCGATCGTCCCGATCCAGGTGCAGGAAGAGCTCAACGGGTGCAAGCGACACTACGATCACAAGGAGCGCTGCATCTTCTGCGACATCATACGACAGGAGCTGCAATCGGGAGCGCGGGTGGTGCTCGAGACGCCGCTCTTCATCGCCCTTGCGCCCTTCGCGTCCCGCTTCCCCTTCGAGACCTGGATCATGCCCAAGTCACATATCTCCGGCTATGCCCGCTCCTCGAACGAGGATTTTAAAGATCTTGCCGGCCTCCTGCAAAATGTTCTCCGACGGCTCGATCGGGCGCTCTCAACCCCTCCCTACAACTTTGTGATCCACACCTCGCCCTTCAAGGACGAACTCAACGATTACTACCACTGGCACATCGAACTCATGCCCAAGCTGACAAGCGTAGCGGGCTTTGAATGGGGGTCGGGATTCTACATCAATCCGACGCCGCCCGAGGATGCGGCGAAGTTCCTGCGTGAAGTCAAGGTATGAAAATTCTGTTCGCGGCGTCCGAGGCAGTCCCCTTTGCCAAGACCGGCGGCCTCGCGGACGTCGCCGGGAGCCTCCCGCCCGCGATTGCTTCGCTCGGCCATGAGGTGCGCGTGGTCATGCCATACTACCGGCAGGTGGGCCGGCGGAGCCCCTCTCTCAAACACATTGCAACCTTCCCGGTCCCTCTCGGGACGTGGCAGGAACGCTGCGACGTCTACGAGGGAAAAACAGATAATAAGGTCATTGTTTATTTTATAAAAAAAGACATTTACTACGACCGGCCTGAACTTTACGGCACAGCACGGGCTGATTATCCCGATAATGCGGAGCGATTCATATTTTTTTCGCGCGCCGTGCTTGAGCTTTGCCGCGCCCTAAGCTACAGGCCGGATATTATCCATTGTAACGACTGGCAGACAGGCCTCATCCCGCTCTATCTGAAAACACGGTACCGCGAGACCGAGGCCGCACGCGGAACCAGGACGGTTTTTACGGTGCATAACCTCGGCTATCAGGGCCTCTTCCGGCACGGGGACATGCGTCTGACCGGTCTCGATTGGGACGTGTTTACGCCCGAGGGCCTTGAGTTCTGGGGCAAAATCAATTTTCTTAAGGCCGGCCTCGTCTACTCGGACGTCATCACGACGGTGAGCAAAACCTACAGCCGCGAGATCCAGACGCCTGAATATGGTTGCGGTCTCGAGGGAGTGCTCGTAAAACGGGCCAAGGACCTCCACGGCATCGTGAACGGGATCGACTACCGGACCTGGGACCCGGCACACGACCACGCCATCACGAAGACCTACAGCGCGGCGCGGCTAGCGGGCAAAACCCTCTGCAAAAAAGCCCTCCATACCCTGGTCCGCTTGCCGGCCTCCGACGGACCGCTCATCGGAATGGTCACGCGCCTTGTGGACCAGAAGGGGCTTGATATTTTGACCGAGGCCCTTCCGGAGCTCATGTCCCTCGGCGCGCGGCTTATCATCCTCGGGACAGGGGACGAGAAATACCAGAGGATACTGTCCAATGCGGCAAAACGCCACCGCACCCGGATGCGCGTCCTGCTCCGCTATGATGACCATTTCGCAAAGAACCTGTACGCCGGGTGCGATCTGTTTCTCATGCCGTCTCACTACGAGCCCTGCGGGCTCGGCCAGATGATGGCGCTGCGCTACGGCGCCGTGCCGGTCGTCCGCAAAACAGGAGGACTCGCTGACACGGTCGCGGACTATAACCCGAAAACAGGACAAGGGACCGGATTTCTGTTCGAGGAATATTCCGCCCCGGCGCTCGTCGGCTGCCTGCGCCGCGCGCTTGAAGTGTACCGCGACAGGATTAAATGGAAACACCTGATGCAAAACGGCATGAAACAGGATTTCTCGTGGGAGCGCTCGGCCAGGGAATATGTGAAGGTGTATAAGAAGGCATGGAAACGACCGAAAAAATCGAACTGAGCATCCTGAGCGAGATCGGCCGGATATCGAACTCATCCGTCGACCTCCCGGAGAAGCTTCGGCGCATCGTCGAGACCGTTGCGCGGGGCATGGGAAAGGACGGCGCCTCGGTGTTCCTGCTCGATTCCTCCGGAAAGACCGTCACGCTCGCCGCGGCGATCGGCCTGAATCAGGAGAGCATCGGCAAACTGAGCTTCCCGCTCGGCATGGGCTTCGCCGGCTGGGTGGCCGAACAGAAAGTCCCCCTTGCGCTCGAAGATCCCTATGACGACCCGCGCTTCGCCTACGTCCCGGAATCGGGCATCAAGATGTTCAATTCCCTCGCGGCCGCGCCAATCATGGACGAAGACCAGTGCCTCGGCGTGATCTTCGTGCTCTCCTCCACGGTCTGGAGCGCGACCTCATCGGACGTCACACTGCTCACCACCACGGCCAACCAGATCAGCGGGGTGATCAAGAACGCGCGGATGTTCCAGAACAGAGAAGACCTGGCGATCGAAGCGCGCGCCAGGGCACAGGAGCTCTCCATCCTCTATGACATCGGCGCGGCCATGAGCACAACCTTGAACCTCGACCGCCTGCTCAGGATCATCCTGACCGCGGCCACCATGGGCGGGAGCGGTCTCGGCTTCAACCGGGCGCTCCTGCTCCTGACCAACGAACGCACCCACACGCTCCAGGGCATGATGGGCGTCGGACCGGCAAGCTGGGAAGAAGCGGGCCGAGCCTGGAGCGAAGTATCGAGCGTCCATAAAAGCCTGACGGAGTGGATCCAGACCGGAGCGCTTTTTGAGCGCCGTGATTCAGCGCTCAATACCCTGGCGAGAAGCCTTCGCGTTCCGCTCATCCCGAACGAAGGAGTGCTGGCGCTCACGGCGCTGAACAAAAAACCGTATAACGTCACTGATGCGGCCTCGGACCCCATCGTGAGCCGCGAGCTCCGTGAAGCGCTCAGGGTGAACAGCTTCGCGACGGTCCCGCTTGTCGCAAAGGACCGGGTCATCGGCGTCATCCTCGTGGACAATATGTTCACCCAGCGGCCGATCACCGACGGAGATATCCGCTTCCTCACCATGTTCGCGCACCAGGCCGCGCTTGCCGTCGAGAACGCCGTTATCCACACGAACCTTGAGACCATGAACAAGGACATGCGCGCCATGCACGAGCAGCTTGTCCAGTCTGAAAAGATGGCGGCCCTCGGCGCCATGATCGCCGAGATCACCCACGAGATCAGAAATCCGCTTGTCTCCATCGGCGGCTTCACTCGGCGGCTCGCGAAAAAGCTCCTGGACAGCGAGGACAAAAAATATATCGACATCATCCTGAGCGAGGTCACGAGGCTTGAGGGGATAATCCACGACAATCTTTCCTCCATCAAGGAAAGCGCTCCGCAGCTCGTTGAAGCGGACATCAGCGGCGTCATCGAGGAACTCCTGACGCTCTACGAGGACGAACTTGCCCAGCGGCGCATCCGTATTGAACGGGACTTTTCCCCTTCCCTCCCGCGCCTGATGGTCGATCCGCAGCAGCTCAAGCAGGCCGTGATCAACATCATGAAGAACGCGATGGAGGCCATGGAGAACGGCGGCACGCTTTTCATCAGGACCTATGCGCTGCCTGAAGCGCGGGAGGCGGCGATCGAGATCGGGGACACGGGGCCCGGTCTTTCAGCCAAAGCCATGCAGAACATCTTCAATCCCTACTACACCACGAAGCCGCGGGGCACGGGACTGGGGTTGCTGATCACCAACAGGATCATCAATGCCCACAAGGGCAGGATCAAGTTGCGGAACAGGGAGGCGGGCGGCGCCCTCTTTACGATCAAGCTGCCTCTGCCGGCGCCGGGCTGAAGGAATAGGAATTGGTGAATTGGGGAGCGGGTGAATTGGAGCAGTGCATGTCACAAGCTCCGCTTCCCCGTTTTTCCGCATCGCCGGCCGTTTGAGTATAGCGCTGCAACAATATAATTCTAAAACGTTAGGAAGTGGTGCGGACCGTTCGGGGAACGGTCCCTACGATTTGCTTTTGCAGTTGTAGGGCGCGTTTCCCAAACGCGCCGAACCGCTAAACGTGTTGCGATACTATAGCACACAAGGAGGCACAGATGAAAAAGATATTGGTTGTCGACGATGAGGAAAATATCCGGGAACTCTACAAAGAGGAGTTCACCGAGATGGGCTACGAAGTTACGGCGGTCCATGACGGTATCCAGGCGCTCGCGGCCATGGACACG
>JANONA010000096.1:0-2793 GCA_031420575.1 Nitrospirota bacterium
TCCGCACTCCGCACTCGAATGGCTTTACTTTTCTTGAAGTCATGGTCGCGGTTTCGATCATGGCCATGGTATTGGTTTCGCTCCTCGGGCTTAAGAACAGGAGCATGCAGGATGTCATGCTGGCGGAGCATATTACCACGGCCACCTTGCTGGCGAAGCGCGTGATGACGGACACGATCATGTTCAAGCCGCGTCTGCCCCTGGAGGACGAAGGAGAGTTCTCCGAGGAAGAGTTCAAGGAATATACGTGGAAGAAGGGCGTTTCCTTCACACCGCTCATCCGGATCATGGAAGTCCGCGTCGCCGTTCTCTGGCAGGAAGGCACGCGGCAGGAGATGGTGGAACTGGTGGGGTATGAGTAGCAGTGCGGAGTGGCGAGTGCGGAGTGGCTCGAAGGGTTTTACGCTCCTTGAAGTCCTGATGGCCATGTCCATACTGGCCGTACTCATGACGGTGATCTTCACGACCTTCTCCACGGCTGGTCGAAATGTGGAGCAGGCGGAAGCGAGGCGGGACCGTACGGACCTGGCGCGGACGCTGATCGCGAAGCTGTCCGATGATATCGCGAACGCATACTACAACCCGTCGATGGGGGAGACGATTTTTTACGCCAAACAATCGACTCAGGACAAGGATGAGCCCCGGTTCGACAGCATCGCTTTGACCACGCTTACCAACTGGCGCAAACCGGATTCAAAAGAGATGGATTTGTGGGAGGTCGGCTACCGATTCGAAGAACGGCCGGACGGCAAAGGGAAGGCGCTGATCCGCCGGGAAAAGCGCGAGCTCAATAAAAACAGTACGCCGCTTGAGGGTGGGATGGATTACGAGGTAACAGACCGGATAACCGAGCTTCGCCTGCGGTATCATGACGGTTCGACATGGATTGACGAGTGGGACAGCGGGAGTAAACGGAGATTGCCGAAGGCCGTGGAGATCCGGCTCACCCAGGCGGATGGATCGTCCTTCCTCACCCGTGTGGAAGCGGGGCGGTGAGTGGAGCCTGCCCCCAGCGTTTACGAGCCTGCACCCGACGTTTATGAGTGCGAAGCGCGAATGTGGGGTGTGGATCCGCGAGTGCAGGGGGTGCGGAGTGAAAACCGAATGATGCGTAATGACAGGGGCGTGGCGCTGCTCATCGTGCTTTTGGTCACGGCGCTGCTGACAGCGCTCATTTTTGAGTTCGCTTACGGCACGCGGATAAGCCTTCGCGCGGCCGTGAACTTTCGCGACAGCCAGAGGGCTTATTTTCTCGCCCGTTCCGGCGTGAATTTCGCGGGAGCGCTGTTGAGCGACAACCTCAAGAACAACAAGCCGCGGGACAACCTCGAGCAGCGGGACTGGCAGCTCGTGCCGGTCATGACCGGGAGCGATACGGAGCTCCGGGTGCGGTGGGAGGATGAAGGCGGGAAGATCAATATCAGCGCCGTGTTCACGGGGAACGACGCCTCCAAGCGGCTGAGCAGGCTCTTTGAGAACCCCGGGATCAGCATCAGCCAGGACCTCCTTGAGAAGGTCGAGGAAAAGAGGAATTTTCGCCTGATCACCGAGCTTCACCAGGTTCTGAGCGATGAGGAGTTCGGAAAAGTGAAGGATTTTGTGACCGTGAGTCCGGTGAGCAAAGTCAATATTAATACCGCGTCTACCGAGGTTTTGCAAAGTCTGGGCCCCACGATCACTGCGAGCATGGCAGGCATGATCATAGAGAAACGGAGCCGGGAGCCCTTTGTTCATCCGCGCGATATCAATGACTTCCCCGGCATGAACGCGATCACCGCGGGCATGCTCGACGTAACGAGCAACGTGTTCAAGGTCAGTTCTTTTGCCACTGTCGGCGGCTATACGAAGCAGGTTGAGGCGGCCATCACCCGGAGTACGTCAGGGTTCAGCATTATCTACTGGAGAGCGTTGTGAAGATCGTGGGACTGAACATCGAGAAGGGACGGGTCGCCGCTACGGTCGTGGTGAAGGGGATGCGTCATGCGGAGCTCAAGGACTCCTTCACCCGCGCCTTTGCCACCGATGCCGAGCTTGTGGAGATCCTGAAGGAAAAGGCCGCGGACTGGGTCGGCGCCCGCATTATCTCTTCGATCCCCGGTCGTCATTTCACCCAGCGTACGGTGTACTTTCCTTTTGCCGATCGCAAGCGTGTTGAAAAGGCCCTGCCTTTCGAGCTCGAGGACAGCGTGCCCTTTTCCCTTGATGACGTGGAGATTGATCACCTCGTTTTAGACAAGGAGGAAAAGGGCGGCGATAAGAAGAAAGAGTTCTCGGTGCTCGGCATCCTGCTGCCCAGGACGGTCCTGCGGCGGCACCTCGAGCTCCTCGCCTCCGCCGGCGTGGACCCCCAGGTCATCGTACCCTCCTCGATCGGACTCTATCATGTTTCGAAGCTGATCCCCGTCAAAGGGACCGCCGTGCTGATAGACGGCAGCGACCTCTGCGTAAAGTCCGGGAACGTCGTAACCGTCTGCAGGAGCTTTTCACTATCCCACCCGACAGCCGCGATAAACCATACGCTGAAGGCGATTGAGACCGAGAGCAATGAGCGGGTGGAGAAAGCATACTTGCTGTCAATGAATGACAGCCTGAGCGCGGAGCTGGCGGAGCTCGGTATTGCCGTGGAACAGATCACGCCGGAGTTCGGGGGAAAGAAGGCCGCGGATCCCATCAGCCTGGGCCTTGCGTTATCCGATCAGATCAACTTCCGGAAAAACGAGTTCTCCTATCGCCTGGCCGATGTGGGCGTCCGCAAACGGAGACGCGCGCTCATCATCGCCGGCGCGGCAGCGG
>JANONA010000097.1:0-5213 GCA_031420575.1 Nitrospirota bacterium
ACCTTCTGGCCGGCGCTCGTCTTCAGATATTCCTTATAGTTGTGCAGAACTTCGTTCAGCACGTCCTTGGACACGTACTGGGTGAAAAGCTGCGATACCCGCCGCTTCTCCGCGGCCTCGGTAAAGGTCAGGTAGCCGAAGGAGAGGAAACCGCTTGAGACCGTGGCGAAAACAAAGGGGACCACGTCGACTAAGGCGTTCGACGTGAACGAGAACAGCGCAAAACCGATAAAGAGCGCAAGAACGGCAAGAGGGAAAACCGCTCTGACAATGAGCCGCTTGCTGAACATCACGGCCCAGGAAGTGAGGAACACGCCGATGAGCATGGAGAGAAACGTCAGCCGTTTGTCCGGCGGCTTCATAAAATCGTTCTGGAGATAGTTGTTCGCCAGGAAGACGTGGAGCATCACGCCGGGAGCGCTGGGGGCCATCGGGATCGCCTTGAGGTCCGCGGTGCCCACGGCGCTGGCGCCGATGAACACGATGCTGTCTCTGAACACCTCGGGGTTCACTAAGAGGTCTTCGACCTCGCCCTTCCTGATCTTCTGGAGCGACGCGAAGACGCCGCCCATTGAATAGGGCTCCACCTTGTCCATGTTATACATATTGATGATACAATTGCCGTTCCCGTCAACGGGGATCACGCGATCATTGATCGTAACGGAATCTTTCCGTATCGTGACGCGGTTAGTGTGATCGATAAACGGGGCAAGGCCGAGCACTGAAAAATACTCTCCCTGATATTCACGCAGCGGCCTCGTTCTTCTATATACGCCGTCGTCGTCGGATTTGAACTCAACCACGGTTACGCCCTTTGACGCTTCGGCCAGGCCTGAAATGGGCAATGAAAAATCGTTATTTTCAGCGCCCGGTTTGATCGGCATGGCGCCGGAAACATTTTTCAGAGCAAAACGCTCGACAAAGCCGGCAGGCATCGGTCTGCCTGTCCCCGTAGTGTTATTGTGCGGGCCCTTGTCCGCCTCTTCCCGCATGACCATCATGCTGTGGTACACATTTTGCGACGCCGCCGTTGCATCGAGAAGGGCCTTGTCGTTCGCCTCATCGCTTCGCTCCAGGAACAGAACGTCGAACAACACCGCCTTTGCGCCGCCCATTGAAAGGAAATCCAGCAAATCAGCCCAGATGGCGCGGGGCCAGGGCCACCTGCCCGCAATGTCCGCCATTGACTTGAGCGTTGCCTCATCCACTAAGATGACCTTCAGATTGGGGTCCGTCGCCTTTTCGGAACGCAGGAGTTTTGCCGAGACGTCATGGAAAAAGAACTCCGGTTTATCGAACAGGCCAAAGAGATGGAGGGAGAGCGTGACGCCGAACGTCAGGAGCGCTATGAGGAGTGAGGTGACGATTTTCTGGGTCATGGTTTTCGCCTCGGTAGTCAGGTAAATTCTACTCGAAACTTTTCAATCTGTAAAGGTAATATTCACCTTGCCCCCTGACCCCTGTCTACTATCTACTGTCTACTGAGCCTCTTGCAAAACTCTAAGAAACGAAGTTTTGTCATTTCGACCAACGGGAGAAATCTTTGTTTTTATTACAGTGAAAGATTCCTCACTTTGTTCGGAATGACACAAAAGGGGACTTTTGCAAGAGGCTCTACTGTCTACTGTCTTTTTACGGCACATTCAACATCTTATGCGCCTGGGGAATAACGCGGACGTCTTCAATGAGCCCCAGCGCCGCGTCTTGAAAGGCGATGAGATCCGTCGAATCAGGAGCAAGCGGTTCTCCCGCGGGCTGGATAACGAGCGTCGTGGATGGGTCGAAAGCGGCGATGATCCCGGCGGAAGCAAGTACCTCATCCTCCTTCGTGTCTTTCGTCACGACAACCTTTACAAAAAGCTTTTTCCCGCGCGTCGCCGACAAAAACGCACGGTGCTCTTCCCAAAAAGGCCGCAGCCCCGTGGCTGAGGGAAGTTTAAAATCAACGCTCACCACGTCCACCAAGTCTCTGATACGTTCCATGGCCTCGGGATGAATGCCATTAGTTTCGAGATATATGGTGAAGGCGCTCCGGACGGTCGGGAGCCATTCCTCCAGAAACGACGCCTGCAGCAAGGGCTCGCCCCCTGTCAGACTGATCACCGGGCGTGACGGGCCTGGAACGATCAGGCGTGAGCAGAAGGCCGTAAGCGCCCGTGGAGAGACGGGATTCGACGTCTGCTCGCGCTTTTTCGAGCGCGCCGCAATTTGAACGCCGCAGGACTTCATATTTGCGACTTCATCTCCTCTCTGAACGGCAGCCGGTGTATCGCAATAGCGGCACCGGATGTCGCACCCCAGAAAGCGGACGAATATATGCCGCTGACCGATCCAGGGACCCTCGCCCTGAATCGAAGTAAAGAGCTCATGTATGCGGGCGTTTTTCATTCCACCGATAATATAGAACAACTCCGGAAATTACAAGCGCGGTTTGTTCGGCGCGTTTGGGAAACGCGCCCTACAAAGGCGTAGGGTCCGTTCCCCGAACGGACCGCACCATGAAAAATCATAACAATATGCGTTTTAGCCCGCTTAGAGCCGCCACACAACAGCGAAGCATCGGCTTATCCGGAGCATAGGGGGATGACACAGCCACGGCTCTAACGGGCTTTACCTGCAAATTTGTCGCACACCCTTGTACCGCTTACTCCTTGACAAAAAGTCATGGATAGGGTAAATTTCAGACATTCAACGGGAGGAACGATGACTCACAAAATCGCTTTAATTTTACTTGCAGTCGGCATTATCTTCATGCTCCCGGTTCAATCCCTGCATGCGGTGATCCTTGCTCCCGCCGGCCAGGCGATGGTCCCCCCGCAACTAAAGCCTCCGTCCGAGGACGTGGCCCAGCTCGAGGAAGAAGTCGCCGACGATTCAGCCGAGATAAAACCCTATCACATCCCCATGGTCCTGAACGACAGCGTGGAAAACCACCTGGAGTACTTCAAGACACGCGGGCGCGATTCGTTCCAGCTCTGGCTTGACCGTTCGCAACGGTATACCCCCATGATGAAAGGTATCCTCAGGGAAAAGAACCTGCCCGAGGACCTGGTCTACGTGGCCATGATCGAGAGCGGGTTCAACCCTTACGCCGTATCATGGGCCAGGGCCGTGGGGCACTGGCAGTTCATGCCCGCCACCGGCAAGAGCTACGGACTCAGGATCGACTGGTGGATCGATGAACGGAAGGACCCCGTTAAATCCACGAACGCCGCGGCGGAACACCTGAAAGACCTGCACAACCTCTTCGGGTCCTGGCCACTGGCCCTGGCGTCTTACAACGCCGGCGCGGGCAAGGTGCAGCGCGCCGTGCTCAGAACCCGCTCCGATGACTTCTGGGACATCAAAGCGTCCCGGTACATCCGGAAAGAGACCAAGAACTACGTGCCCAAGTACATGGCGGCGACCATCATCGCCAAGAACCCCGAGGCCTACGGCTTCAGCGTGACGACTGTCGATCCGTACCAGTACGATGAGGTGGTGCTCGAGGAAAGCGCTGACCTCCGTTTGATCGCCCGCTGCGCGGATTGCACCTACCAGGAGATCAAAGAGCTGAACCCCGAGATCAAACGGTGGGTAACGCCGCCGCATTTCAGCAAATACACCCTGAAAATCCCCTTTGGCAAAAAAGAGACATTCCTTGCGAACTACGCCGCAATCCCGCCGGAGCAGAAGATAAAGTGGGAACGACATGAGGTCAGGAAGGGAGAGACGCTCTCCTCTCTCGCCAAACAGTATAACACAAGCCCGGAGGCGATCCGCGACATCAACGGACTCAGGAAGAGCCGAATAGCGCCGGGCAAACACCTGCTCATTCCCATCGACATCAACGGGAAAAATCATGACCTGAGCTACGTGACCACGGGAGAGGGCGGCAAACAACAGCGGATACTCTACCGTATCAGGCGCGGCGAGACGCTTGTGCGGATAGCGAAGATGCACAAGGTGACCGTCGCCGACATCCGGGAGTGGAACAAGGGGCTCGGCAAGACAGTGCGCGCGGGACAGAAGATCAAGTTAGTCGTTGACTCCGATCATATATAATCCCTTACTTCCCTTCTTTTTCAGCAACTGGTTTCACCGTCGGCTCGATCTTCCGCGCCTTGCCCATCGCTTCCATGCTCCAGGTCGTGTTGCCGAGCTTTTCCTGAACCGTCTTAAATTTTTTCCGTGACTCGGACGTGTTGCCGGAAGCCTCATAGAGTCTCGCGAGTTCAATGGTTGCAACACCCGGGCCTCCGAGGGCCTCCGATTGCTCGAAGGCCTTGACAGCATCGGCCTGTTTGCCGAGCGCGCCGTAGAGGTAGCCTAAGCGCTGATACACTAACCCAAGCAGAAATTTCTCGCCGGAATATTTCGTGACAAAAAGCCGATATTCCTTGAGCGCCTCATCCGTCTGACCAAGCTCCGCGAGACAGTTGCCGACATAGTATTGAGCGATTGCGGCGCTCATGGTCCCGGAATAGTTCTTCTGGATCCCGCGGAAAAGTACGAGCGCTTTTCCGTAGTCCGCGGCGGACACACCCGAGGGGCTGTAGGATTCATAGGCAGCGACAAGAAGCGGCGAGGCCTTCCGCTCATCGGCGTACCGCATGATAAAATACCCCCCGGCGATCGCGAGGAACGCCGTGAGTAATGACGCGGCGATGACGAACTGTTTTCCGTAGTCCGTCAGAACACCGGCTGCCTTGTGCATGATGGCCACGATCCCCTGCTCCTGCTGGTTCTTTGCGGCCTGTCCTCTTTTCATGATCTTCGGCATTGATTAAACCTCCCTTAAATGGTAACTACTCAGGTTGTCAGGTTCACGGTTCACGGTTCACGGTTCACGGTTGGCTGTTTTTTGCCAAGCCTCAATATCTTCAAACCGTTCAATTTTCATCGCTCTCTAACCTTGATGAACTCGTAAAAAGTCCGAATGTGTCACCTCGAACGAAGAGAGAGGTCTTTCAACTGATTGAAAAACCGGGATTTCTCACTTCGTTCGAAATGACAAATCGAGCGTTTTTCGACTTCTTACGAGACCATCAACCTTGAACCGTGAACCTTGGAACCTTGAACCTGAATAGTTACTATCTTTTCATCATTGCGCTCGCCTTGGCGGCCAGTTCCCTCGAATTCCGCAGGACCGCGGCGATCAACTCGCTGCTCAGGCCCGCGCCGAGCAGGATAGCGCGGGCAAACTCGTCGTCTATCAGGTCGCCGGGTTCGTG
>JANONA010000098.1:0-3147 GCA_031420575.1 Nitrospirota bacterium
TGATATCTCCATTGACGCAAAGATACTTATGTCGGCCATGGCGAGGACCAATGAGCGGTTCGGAATCCTCCATGTCATCGACGTTGTCATGGGAGCGGACACGAAACGCATCAAGGAACGGGGACATGATACTGTCAAGACTTTCGGCGCGGGCCGGCATAAGGACAAGAACCACTGGCGGTTCATCGTGAATGAACTTCTTGCGCAGGAACTGATCAAACAGGACGGAGATCGGTACCCGGTGTTAAAGCTGACCGCCAAAGGAGCCGGAGTGCTCACGGGAACCGGACAGGTATTCGGCCTCAAACGCGAAGAAACGAGGAAGAGCGCGGGGAAAAGAAAAACCGCGGAGGCAGGGGGATATGATCAAACGCTCTTTGAGCGGCTTCGCGTTGTCAGGAAAAAGATCGCCGAGGAACAGCACGTGCCGCCCTATGTTATTTTCTCGGACAAGACGCTGCATGAAATGTGCAGGCACTTCCCAACGACCGCTTCCGCGATGAGGCGGATATCAGGAGTGGGGGACGTAAAACTGGAACGATATGGTGAATCTTTTATGAAAGCGATTAAGATCCATGTGGAGAAGAAGGACTAAAAGGAACTGCTGCCTTTTCAGTAAGGCAACGGATAAATACTGAATGAAATAGAGCCTTGTGATATATTGTTGTTCAATCAAAGAGTTCTTTGTGAAAATGGCAGCCCGTGACCAGACGGGCGACGCTTTTCCTAACCCGGCCGACCAGTGATGAAGAATTGTAATATTCCCAAAAAGGGAACATTTGCTTGACTCTTATTGCGGGAAAGTGGTACAGTATGCGTGTAATCTCCCTTAAAACCCTGAAGGACTACTGGCGGAAAGAACCCTCTGCTGAAGAGGAATTGCGAGCGTGGCATGCTGAAGCGAAGAATACCGCATGGAAGACACCGGCCGATATCAAAGCTAAATACAAAGAGGCCAGTATTCTGAAAGCGCGTCGCGTTGTGTTCAATATCTGCGGTAATAAGTACCGTTTAGTCGTCCGGATAAATTATCAGTACGCCGTGATATATATCCGTTTCGTGGGTACGCATAAGGAATACGATAAGATCGACGCGGAGACAATCTGATGAAACCGAAAATTATAAAAACCAAAAAAGACTATAAGGCGGCAATGACACGCATTGACGAGGTTTTCGATGCCGTTCCCGGCACGCCTGAGGGCGAAGAGCTGGAGCTGCTCGCAACCTTGGTGGAATTGTACGAAAGCAAGGCATTCCCGATCGATTTGCCCGACCCGCTGACCGCGATACGCTTTCGGATGGAGCAGCAGGGCCTGAAACCGAGAGACATGGTTCCCTATATCGGCAGTCCCAGCAAGGTATCGGAAGTCCTATCCGGCCAACGAAGTCTCAGCTTGAGCATGATTCGTAATCTTGTCGAAGGCCTGGGAATCCCGGCGGAAGTGATGCTGCGAAAGCTGGGGGCTAAGCTCGACGCGAACTCTCCGGCGCTTCAAGGGCATCGTTTTCCGGTGGCGCAGATTCTCAAGCGAGGGTGGTTTACCGGCTTTCACGGGACGTTGGCCGAAGCAAAAGAACAGTTGGAGGATTTGCTCGCGTCCTTCGCCGGACCCCTCGGGGTTGACGCACTGCGGCCTGCCTTGAACCGGCAGCATGTTCGAAGCGGCAGCAGGATGGACCTTTACGCTTTGGCGGCCTGGCGTATTCGGGTTTCGACGGTTGCGATGCGGGAAACTCTGCCCCCGTATCGGCCGGCCTCGATCACCGCGGATTTCCTGCGCGAACTGGTACGGCTGAGCTACCTTGATGCAGGCCCTAAGCTTGCAAAAGAATTCCTGAACAAAAAAGGCATTCATTTTCTCGTGGAACCTCATTTACCGAGGACATTTTTGGACGGCGCTGCGCTCAAGCTGCCGGATGGCTCGCCACTAGTAGCGCTTACGCTGCGATATGATCGACTCGATCATTATTGGTTCACGCTCTGTCATGAACTGGCCCATCTCGCGCTGCATCTGGATAAAAACGACATCGACACATTCTATGACGATTTTTCGCAAGGCGGAACAGATGTACTGGAGAAGGAAGCGGACAAACTTGCCTCTGAAGCGCTTATACCTTCCAAACAATGGACCAAGGCAGGTCTTTCCCGGAGATATTCTGCAGAAGCCGTGCGGGCCTTTGCTGAAGAGTTGAGAATCAATGCAGCCATTCCCGCCGGACGAATTCGTTATGAGAAAAAGAACTATACGTTGTTAAAAGAACTTGTTGGGGCCAACAAGGTCCGCATTCTTTTCCCCGCGCAGGCATGATGTTCGTTAAAGTTTCTTCAGGACCGGGAATGTTCGTCCAATGTCTTCGCAGTCAGTTGTTCAGCGTTGTAAAATGCTAGACTTGGCCAAAGGGCTTGTAGAAAGAAATAAATCTACTACCCCATATACTTACAAAATGACACCTCTTGCCGAGGAACAATATAGATAATTATCTACCATGTCAGGAACATCTTGCCTGTCCTGGGGACATACTAGTCTCGGCTTCGATACCATTCTCAAGGTCATGGATGCTCTCTGCTGATAATGTTAGGACACCTTCAATAATGAAGAAAATCACTCCCATACCAGAGAAACATGACATAAAACCAGGCCAGTCCCTTGAGTTGCTGAAAGAGCTGCACATCCTTACCCGCGACGGGCGGATGAACCAGGATAGCAGGCGAAAACTCAAACAGGTTTATCACCTCTATCAATTTATCGAACCACTTCTGAAGGAAGTTCAGCAGGACCATCCCGCGATCACCCTGGTAGATCACGGAGCGGGCAAGTCCTATCTGGGTTTCATCCTCTACGATCTGTTTTTTAAGCAGGACAGCGGCTCCCGGATCTTCGGCATTGAAGCACGGGATGAACTGGTGGAGAAATCCCGTGCCCTGGCGGAGCGGCTTGCGTTTCCCGGCATGTTCTTTCTGAAACAGTCCGTGGCCGAAGCCATCGAGTCTGATTCCCTGCCTGCAACGGTTGATGTGGTGACCGCACTGCATGCCTGCAATACCGCTACAGACGACGCCATTCGTTTTGCCCTGAAGAAGCAGGCCAAATTCATCGTGCTGGCGCCCTGCTGTCAGGCCGAGGTGGCTGCGGTGCTCAGGAAAAA
>JANONA010000099.1:0-2776 GCA_031420575.1 Nitrospirota bacterium
GCTTATGTCAAGTTAGGCAACATGCAGCAGGCTATCAAGGATTACGACAAAGCCATAGAATTGAAACCTCAAGATGCGGAGGCTTATTCTAATCGAGGTATTGCTTATGCCGATTTAGGCAACATGCAGCAGGCTATCAAGGATTACGACAGCGCAATAAAGCTGAATCCTCAATTTGCGGAGGCTTATTCTAATCGAGGCTATGCTTATGCCGATTTAGGCAACATGCAGCAGGCTATCAAGGATTTCGACAAAGCAATAGAACTGAATCCTCAATATGCTGATGCTTATTATAATCGAGGCGTTGCTTATAACGAATCAGGAAACTATAAAATGTTTATCCAAAATCTTAAGGTGGCTGCGAAGCTTGGTAGTGAAAATGCTCAGAACTATTTGCGTTCGAATGGAATTGAATATTGAGAGAAGCTATATACACGGCTTTGAGTTAATTGCAAATGCTTAACAACCACATAAACTCGGACTGTCAGGCCTGCGGCCTTTCAGCCGGTTATGCTGACGTTGAAAATTGATGAACTCGTAAAAAGTCCGAATGTGTCACCTCGAACGAAGAGAGAGGTCTTTCAACTGATTGAAAAACCGGGATTTCTCACTTCGTTCGAAATGACAAGTCGAGCGTTTTTCGACTTTTTACGAGACCATCAAAATTGGATGGATATGAGCGACCAACAACATAAAGATCCTCTTCACGGTGTCACGCTGGAAATGATGCTTGCCGAACTGGTTGAGCATCATGGGTGGGAAAAAATGGGGCAGATCATCGATATCAGATGCTTTAATAATGATCCGAGCATCAAGTCCAGCTTGCAGTTTCTAAGAAGGACCCCTTGGGCGAGAACGAAGGTCGAAGAGCTGTACCTGAAGCACGGAAGGAATGCTTTGAAAAAGCCGAAACGCAGTTAAGACACCAAGAGTTGTATTTGGGTGGGGCATCTTGGGGAACGTTGTTTCCTGCGTTGCGTAACCGCAGCAACAATTAACTCAACTATCCCCCGCAATTTAAGATATGCTTCATTGTCAATGTTGGCGTATCTTCTTTGATGAAAAGCCTGAAACTGGTATTATATCTATGAACGAATCAAGAAGGACCGTACACTGTGTGCGGCATTGATGAATCGCTGAAAAAGACTATGATAAGACACCGTAGCAGATATGGGAGTAAATTGAACATGGAAAAGATGCCCAAAATTAAAGCTGTAAAAACCATAGGGGAAGGCGATTACTTGTTACTTTCGATAGCGGAGTTGAGAAAATATATGATTGTGGTTTCCTTCTTTCCAGGTCACAGTTTCACTTGCTTGCAAGTCCCGCATTTTTCAATGCTGTTCGCGTCGATCCCGGAGGTTATGGTATTTCATGGAGTGATGACATTGACCTGAGTGAATATGAGCTGTGGACTAATGGCAAAACAGCGCCTAACAAATCGCTCAAGACAGACATGGGAAAAGGCCGCCATGCTGCTTAGGGTCATGCGGGAGAGCACCATGAAGGTGTGGACGCTTAAAAAGGCAATAACGCGGGTCAAGCGGAGTGAAACCCGACAATATCGCGATTGCTCCCCGGGTTTCCCCTTTTTATTTGCAATCAAAGGGGTTCTCTGATAAATTGATGCTAAGGTGTTTTAAGCCGGTACGAGCGCGCGGTTTGGAGGTACACCATGTCAACCATAACTATAAAAGGCGATTCTTCGGAAACAACCATGGCGCTCCTGACAAGCGCGTTGGGCAGGGAAAAGCGCATTATCGCTGACAGCCGGCGAATCACACGCGATAAGGTGAATGCTCTGGCAAAGACGCTGTCGGTTGATGTTGAGAAACTTATGCGGGGTGAGATTGAGCATGTTGAATCAAAGGACATGCAGTTAATAGAACTCGAAGGGGAAGTCGAACTGCTCAAGCATTTTGAGGCTGAGCTCAAGGAACTTGAATCCCTTGAAATATGCAGATAAAGACCTACCTTGACGGGATTCTTGATACAATTGCCGCGAATCCCCATGTGGAATCCCAAAGTATTTCCTTTGAAGAGCGCCCGCCCGATGCTGTTATCATAACAGGCAGTGTCGCGTTCATCGACGGTTCAAAACTGCATATCAAAGAATTTCTGGTACTGCGACCTGACAATGTGGCTATCCTTAAGTACGGCTATCACTACTTATCGAACAAAGGTGAATTAATCTTCCGATATGACAACGCCCTCGATCCCAAGGCGAGGAAATTGTCAACGTATCCGGAACATAAGCATGCTCCTGACGGTTTAAAAGAATTCCGCAGGCCGTCGTGGGAGAATATATTTCGAGAAATTTCAAGCTCTATCGGGCAATACATTAAGAAATAACGACCATTTCCGGAGGTTCCATGCGTTATTCCCGTTTATTCATCCCGACCTTGAAAGAGGCCCCTGCCGACGCCGAGGCGGTTTCGCACAAACTCATGGTGCGCGGCGGGTTCGTGCGCCAGCTCGCGGCCGGGCTCTACATCTACCTCCCGCTCGGCCGGCGGGTGATGGACAAAATCGACCGGATCATCCGCGAGGAGATGAACGCCATAGGCGGCCAGGAAGTGACCATGCCGGTGCTGCATCCGGCCGAGGTGTGGCAGCAGACGGGTCGCTGGGACACCATCGGCGACGAGATGTTCCGTTTGAAGGACCGCGGGGGCCGCGACATGTGCCTTGCCATGACGCACGAGGAGGTCATGACCTGGCTTGCGGCGCACGATCTGCGGTCGTACCGCGATTTGCCGCAGATCTGGTATCAGCT
>JANONA010000100.1:0-3524 GCA_031420575.1 Nitrospirota bacterium
GAGCGCTATCGCCTCGGCATGTGGCTCCCCGGCCTTCTTGTGGTACCCGCGGCTGATGACCTTGCCGTTTTTCACCACAACCGCGCCGACCATGGGGTTCGGGCTCGTCCGTCCTCGCGCCTTTGCTGCGAGGCGAAGCGCCATGCGCATATATCGTTCGTCAAGAGTATTCATTGTTTCTCGCCAAACTTGCCCGAATCACACTGGTACATCAATGCGTTGATTAACTTTTTGTACCGGCACTTCGTACAGTAAGTTTTTTGCATCTCCCGAGGTGTCCTGGGCTAAAAATGTTCAGACCGGCTTTGCCGTTTTCCTCTGCGTCCTCTGTGGTAATATCCAGCCGTGGCAAACAAAACAAGGGCGGCTTTCGCCGCCCTCATCAGACTTGAATACGATTTCACTTGGTCCCCGACCCGCCCAGGCCTTTCTCCTTGAGCCTGGCGTGCGCCGCGGCAAGCCGCGCGATCGGTACGCGGTAGGGAGAACAGCTCACGTAGTTGAGTCCTGTCTTGTAGCAGAACTCCACGCTCGCCGGATCGCCGCCGTGCTCACCACAGATACCGACCTTGAGGTTTGGCCGGGTTTTGCGGCCTTTCTCCACACCCATCTTCACTAATTGACCCACGCCCTCCTGGTCCAGGGTCTGGAAAGGGTCCTTCTCGAGTATCCCATTCTCCATATAGTAGTTGATAAACTTGCCCGCGTCGTCACGGCTGAACCCGAAGGTGGTTTGGGTCAGATCGTTGGTGCCAAAGGAGAAGAACTCCGCTTCCTTCGCGATCTCATCGGCGATGATCGCCGCGCGCGGCAGCTCGATCATGGTCCCGATCAGGTAGTTGATCTTAACGCCCTTCTTCTTCATAACCTCTTCGGCCGTTGCCTTAATAAGCTCCTTCTGGTTCTGGAGCTCTTTCGTGATGCCCACTAATGGAATCATGATTTCGGGCACGACCTTCTTGCCCTTCTTCGCCAGCTCGCAGGCGGCCTCGATAATGGCCCTGGTCTGCATGCGGGTGATCTCGGGGTACACGATGCCGAGGCGGCAGCCGCGGTGGCCGAGCATGGGATTGAACTCGTGCAGGTCCTCGACGCGGTGCAGGAGCTTTTCCTTCTTCGCGATCAAGGCCTTTGGCGCATTCTTTGCCTGCATCACGGCGAGCTCAACCATGAGTTCCTCGCGCTTGGGCAAAAACTCATGAAGAGGCGGGTCCAGGAGACGGATCGTCACGGGAAAGCCCGCCATGGCCTCAAAGAGGCCCTTGAAATCGGAACGCTGCATCGGAAGGAGCTTCATAAGCGCCTTCTCTCGCGCCTCGGTGTCATCGGCAAGGATCATCTGCTGCACGATAGGCAGCCGGTCCGCGGCAAAGAACATGTGCTCGGTACGGCAGAGGCCGATACCCTCGGCGCCGAACTGCCGTGCCATCCTGGCGTCGCGCGGTATGTCCGCGTTGGCGCGTACTCCCAGGGTGCGCACCTCATCCACCCACTTCATGAGCGTGCCGAAGTCGCCGCTCACCTTGGGTTCCACCGTCGGGACCTTGCCGAGGATAACGCGGCCGGTGCCGCCGTCGATGGTGATATAGTCTCCCCGTTTCACCGTCACGCCGTTGACCGTGAACTTCTCCGCCTTCAGGTCAACCCTGATGGTCTCGCAGCCCGCAATGCAGGGTTTGCCCATGCCGCGCGCAACCACCGCCGCGTGGGACGTCATGCCGCCGCGCGCCGTGAGGATTCCTTTTGCCGCATCCATGCCATGAATATCGTCGGGCGTGGTCTCGGGCCTGACGAGAATGACCTTGTCCTTCTTCGCGTGTTTGACCGCTTCGTCCGCGGTGAACACGACCTTGCCGCTTGCCGCGCCCGGAGATGCGGGAAGACCCTTGGCAATGACCTGGAGCTTCGCCTTGGGATCGATGATGGGATGGAGGAGCTGATCCAGAGATGCGGGCTCAACGCGGAGGATCGCCTCTTCCCGGGAGATCAGTTTCTCGCCGACCATATCCACGGCGATCTTGACCGCCGCATGGGCCGTGCGCTTACCGGTGCGGGTCTGGAGCATGTAGAGTGTGCCGTCCTGAACCGTGAATTCGAAATCCTGAATATCGCGGTAATGCTGTTCGAGCTTGTTCGTGATATCGCGGAGCTGGTGGTACACCCGCGGCATTTCCTTCTTCAGATCCGCTATGGGATGCGGGGTGCGGGTGCCGGCCACCACGTCCTCGCCCTGGGCGTTCGTCAGGTACTCGCCGTAAAACTCCTTCGCGCCCGTAGAGGGGTTTCTGGTGAACCCGACGCCGGTGGCTGACGTATCTCCCATGTTGCCGAATACCATGGCCTGCACGTTCACGGCCGTGCCGAGGTTGCCGGGGATATCGTTCAGCCTGCGGTAGGTGATGGCGCGGGGGTTATTCCAGGAACCAAAGACCGCGTCCCGGGACATCAAAAGCTGCTCCCAGGGATCCTGTGGGAACTCCCGCTTCATGGCCTGCTTCACCCTGGCCTTGAACTTATCAACGACCCCCTTGAGGTCCGCTGTCGTAAGATCGATGTCGAGGTGAACTTTCTTCTTTTTCTTCGCCTCATGGATGATATGCTCGAACACATCCTTTTCAATGCCCATCACCACGTTGCCGAACATCTGGATGAACCGGCGATAAGAGTCCCAGGCAAAGCGCTCGTTGCCGGACATGCTGATGAGCCCCTGAATCGTCCGGTCATTGAGTCCCAGGTTCAGGACCGTGTCCATCATGCCGGGCATGGAAAACTTGGAGCCGGAGCGTACGGACACGAGCAGCGGCTTGTCCACGTCGCCGAATCGGTAGCCGCCGACGGCGTCCTCCATCTTCTTCATGTACTCGCGCATGTCGGCGTCGAGGCCATTGGGAACGCGCTTGCCGAGATCATAGAAGAGGTTGCAGACCTCGGTGGTGATCGTGAACCCCGGGGGCACCGGAACGCCCGCGTTCGTCATTTCGGCGAGCCCCGCGCCCTTGCCGCCGAGCAGGTCCTTCATGGATCCCGTTCCGTCAGCCTTGCCTTTGCCAAAGAAATAAATGTACTTTTTTCCCGTTGCCATATGTATTTCCTCCATAGTAAAAACGTCTTATTTTTAGCCGCGAATTGACGCGGATGAACTCAAATAAAAAACTGAGCGAATGTTTGCCGTCGCATTTGTAGGGCAACCCTTTAGTAACTAAGAAGTCAAATTCTACGCAAAATGTCAAGAAAATCTAAATAATTTTACCACGGAATGCTGCCACGGATTTAACACCGATTGAAAATTAAGGACTTTATCTTTTTTTTATCCGTGTTCATCCGTGCGCATCCGTGGTAAATATGAATTTGGATCAAGAGGCCTTTCGCTCCTCGCTGCTCAACGCCAGCCGCGAAAAGTCCGCGATGGCCGAGAACAGCCCGGTGACGCCGGCCAGGAGCGCCAGGCGGTTGTTCCTGACGTCCGCATCCTTGTCCATAACCATTACTTTATCAAAAAATGCGTCAACGTGCTTGCGCAAAGA
>JANONA010000101.1:0-3637 GCA_031420575.1 Nitrospirota bacterium
GCCGTGTGCGGGAAAACCGCATGCATAGCCGCAGGCCACAGGCGGTTCTGATGAGGGAGGGCTGGCCAAGGCAGTTATGGTGAGGCTATTTAGGCACCGTCAGACGAAAGGGACGGGAACAGACAAGCCGAACCTAAAGCGGCAGCAACCAGCTCTCTACTCTACCTATAGCTCCCCTATAGCCCCCATGGCGACGGAGATGAGCTTGCGGTACAAGAAGCTCTGGTCGCTGATCCAGAAACTCTCTAAGGTGAATTGGGAGATACTCGATTTGGAGAACAAATAAGCATGTCCCGGAATCCCTGGCCGCCGTATGATTATGTCTGCCTCTATGAGCACACCTGCCCCTATCTGGACGGGTTGTCCACAAAAGTGGTCACGAAGTATCTGCATGAGGAGGCTTTCTGCCCTCGCTGCAACCGGGCGGTCGTGGGGACGGGTCCGGATGAGATTCCGAACACGCCTATCGGTCCTCTTGCCAAGTCCACAGCCGGGTATTTGCGTTATGAGATCGGCATCTCCTATCGGAAGGTTCAGCGGATACTCGAGGACTTGTTCGGAATGACCTGCGTTCCGGCTTCGCTCGTGGGATTTGACAACAAGGCGGCAAAACGGGGGGCGCCTCTTTACGAGGATATCCGCGAAAAGATCAGGGCTTCGGACGTGGTGCATGCCGATGAGACTTCCTGGAGAAATGACGGTAAGGGATTTTACGTATGGTTCGCGGGGAATGACGAGCTCGCCTTCTTCCCCATAGACCGGCATAGGTCAAGGGATGCGGCAAAGTCCGTCTTTGGAGAGGATTTTGACGGTACGCTGGTTCGCGACCGTTATCCCGCCTACAACGGCATTGGTCTCGACTGGCAGGCGTGTCTGGCGCATATCATCACAAACGCCAAGGATATCAGCCGGGAGCACGCGCTCATGCCGAAAGAGGAGCAGGATAGGGCCGTCTCCCTGTTCTGCGACCGCGTCGTGGAGCTCTGCTCGCGGGCCTGTGACGTGGGGCAGAAACTGAAATCCGGCGATGTTCCCTGGGCGGATGCGGCGAACATCGAAAAGCGTTTCGTCAAGGAGCTGAAGGGGATCTGTGAACGGCCGCTCTCCTTCAAACCCGCAGAGCCCCTGAGGGCATTCCTCATCGGCCCTGAACAGAAACATCTCTTCACCTTCCTGCGCATTCCCGGAGTCCCGCCCACGAACAATCACGCTGAACAATTCCTGCGAAAGATGGTGATCTTCAGGAAGATCAGCTTTGGCGCCCGCTCGGACAGTGGACTCAAAACCCACAGCATCATCCCTTCGCTGGCGCAGACCGCCAGAAGGCAGGGCGTCCATCCACGGGAATTCCTGCACATCCTCCATACCGCCGACACCGCCACGGCGCAGGCCGCACTGTATAACAATTCAAGTTGAAAAGAAAGTCGCCTGAGAATACAATACAATAATGGGATGATGGCTTCCGGATTTGGGGATATGAGGCCGAAGAGGGATGCGCTGTCCCTTCGGCAGGTTGGTACCGGCTGCGGAGTTAAAAGGGCTAAACTGTTACGATGTCCCCTAGAGGGAAGTCCGATGCAGTGCAATGAGTTCTGAGCGATAGCGGAAAGCATCAAAAGCATCAACGTCCCGGAGTCGCTTGAATTTGTTCAACTCATTCCGGAGACACGACCCTGCAACGACCTTAAAAAGGGCTTGCTTTTATTGCCTGCCTGCGCTAATGTAAGCGCCTGCTTACATGAAAAAAATCGATACCAAAAAACGCTTGCTCGAAGCCACGCTCAAGCTGATCTCCGAAAAGGGCTATAGGGGCGCCACCACGCGCAAGATCGCGCAGGAGGCGGGCGTGACCGAGCTCACTCTGTTCCGGCATTTCGGGTCTAAGGAAAAGCTTTTTAAAGAGCTGCTCGGCAGCTATACCTTTCTTCCGCGGTTGAAGGAGCTCCTGCCCAAACTGGACGGCCTCTCGAGCAGGGAAGCACTGGAGCTCATTGCCACGCGTTTTCTGCTGACCCTGAAAGAACGGAAATCCATGGTCAGGATCATGTATTCCGAGTACGCCACCTATCCTGAGAATATCAGGGAGGTGTATAATAAGTTCGTTCTGGAGATGCGGACCACCTTGGCGGCCTATTTTGAAGGCCTGCAGAAACGGGGCGTGCTCCGCAAGAACATATCGCCTGCAATGACGGCCCGGATGTTCCTGTGGATCATTTTTTCCTATTTCAGGTCCGAGGAGATCATGCAGTCTTCCGGCATGAAAAAGGCAGCCATGGAAAAACAAATCCGTGAGATGATCGACATCTTCATGTCCGGGACCGTGAACAACAATACGTAACCAAAACATGCATCAGGAGAGCGTTATGCGAAAAAAGCACGTTTTCAGGCCCCTGATCTCCACCGTAACCGCCCTGTCCGCACTGTTGTTCTTCGCCGCTCCCGGCTCCTCGGAAGAAGCCGTTCCTGCCGTGAGCCAGCAGGAAAAACCTACGCACGTGCAGCAGCCTGAATCAAGGACCGCAACAGCTCCCGGACAGATCCTGCCGGGAGAGATAATCACCCTCGGCCGGAGCATCGGGATCGCGCTCAAAAAGAACCCGCAGATCGTCGCGACGACGGGCTCCGTGAACATCAACGAAAGCCGGGTCGGCGAGGCGCGGTCGAACTACTATCCGCAGGTCTCCGCCCAGGGCGGCTACAGCAGGGTCAGTCCTCTGCAAGGGACCGCAACGCGCCTCAACAACTATGAGCTCTATGCGGGAAGCGTGTCAGCCAGCCAGAACCTGATCAACTTCGGCAAGACCTCCTCCCAGGTCAACATCGCGAAATACAACCTCGAAGCGTCGCGCTCCGACCTCAACACCATCTCGGACCAGGTCATTTTCAATGTCAAACAGGCATACTACAATGTACTGCAGGCCCGGCGCAGCCGTGATGTCGCCTTAGATGTGCTCAAGCAGTTCCAGCAGCACCTCGATCAGGCAAAGGGCTTCTACGAGGTCGGCGTCAAAGCTCAGATCGACGTCACCAAGGCCAAGGTCAATCTGAGCAACGCCCGGCTGAACCTGATCAGGGCCGAGAACGCCGTCAAGATCTCCTGGGTCGTCTTGAACAATGCCATGGGCCTGCCGCATGCTCCGGAGTATACGATCGAGGATGACCTGGCAATCCATAAGTTCGAGACCACCTTTGATGAGGCGCTGAAGCGCGCGTACGAGAACCGGCCCGACCTGAAAGCGCTCGTGGCAAAACGCAAGGCAGCACAGGAGGCCATCGGCCTTGCCCGCACGGGCTCCTATCCGGTACTGAAGGGAAGCGCAAGCTACAACAGGTCCGGCCAGGATTTTCCACTTGACCATGGCTGGAGCGCCGGAGTGGTCCTGACCATCCCCCTGTTTAATGGTTTTTTGACCTCGCACCAGGTAGCGGAAGCCAAAGCAAACCTGTACGTACTGAAAGCGAATGAAGAAACCCTGCGGCAGCAGGTGCTGCTCGACATCCAATCAGCCTACCTGAACCTGCAGCAGGCAAACGACAGCATCGCCACCGCGGAGCTCGCCGTGCAGCAGGCCCGGGAGAACCTGGACCTCGCGAACGGCCGGTATGCGGCGGGCGTCGGCAGTCCCCTTGAGGTCAC
>JANONA010000102.1:0-2403 GCA_031420575.1 Nitrospirota bacterium
GGTGACGAAGAAGCGGAAAACAAGATGGTTTCTCTATATAGTGAAATGCCGCGACAGCACCCTCTACACCGGCATCACGAGCGACCTCGGGAGACGCGTGGAACAGCACAACAAGGGCGCTGCCTCCCGCTACACCCGGAGCCGCCGGCCGGTCCGACTCATGTATCAGGAGCCATGCCGCACTCGCTCCCACGCCCTCAAGAAGGAATATGCGCTGAAGCGGCTCTCAAGAAAAGAGAAGGAGACGTACATCAGGGACAATGGATAATTCCATGGAATTATGAGCCGGATGCGGCATACTTCGACTCAACGACCCGGTTTCCCGGGATTTTTATTATCTTATGGTCCGGATTGCCGCTTGCGTGTTCGAGGATCTTAAACACGGACTCCGCGTCCTCTTTCGCGTTGATGGCGTCGGCGAGCTCTTCCGCGGTGAAGGATGCGCCGGGACTCCCGCGCAGACAGGCAAGAACTTCGCCCTGGAGTTTGATGACCACGCCGGCCATCTTCTTCCCCGCCTCGACGCCGGGCTGATGGTAGGCGTTGATGTTCACGAGCGTAGCGTAGAACCCGACTGCCCGTTCATACAGCGCAATGAGCGCGCCGATGGATTTCTCATCGAGCTTGTCGATCGAGAGGGTGATGGACTCGCGGTTGTTCTCCCGCAGGGCTTTCCGTGTTCCCTGCAAGTAGGCGCTCAGATAGTCTCCGCTCGTGACGCCGGGTTCGACCTCCAGGGATAACCCGTCCCGGTCATGGAGCACTTCGATGAAGGTTGCGAAGAAATTATTAACGCCGTCACGGAGCTGCTGGACATAGGCGTGCTGATCCGTAGCGCCTTTGTTGCCGTAAACTGAGATCCCCTGGTTCACGACCTTATTGTTCAGGTCTTTTTCCTTACCCAGCGACTCCATGATAAGCTGCTGAAGATATTTTGGAAAGAGCGCCAGCCGGTCCCTATAGGGAAGGATCACCATGTCCTTTTGTCCCCTGCCGCCCGTGGCATGGAACCAGGAGAGAGCAAGCAACGCCGCGGGGTTGGAGCGGGTGTCTTTCCTTCGCGTGAGTTCATCACACAGTGCGGCGCCTTTCAGCAATCCGTCTATATGTATACCTTGAAGGGCGGCGGGCAGGAGCCCTACTATTGACAGGGCTGATGTTCTCCCACCAATCCAGTCCCACATCGGGAATCTGGCTATCCAGCCGTCTTTTTTAGCTGTTTCGTCAAGCCTGCTCCCCACTCCGGTCACTGCTACGGCATGTCGCTCAAAGGAGAGATTGCTTTTTCGGTACGCCGCGGCAACCTCAAGCATTCCGTTCCTGGTCTCCACGGTTCCGCCGCTTTTAGAGATCACCACGGTAAGCGTATCCGCCAGTTCGTTCCCGATCTCGGCGAGCACCCGGCTGATCCCGTCCGGGTCAGTATTGTCCAGAGAGTGGAACTTCATGATATCAGCAGTCGTGCCGAGCGCATCGGCGATGAACTGCGGTCCCAGGGCTGAGCCGCCGATCCCGATGCTCAGGAGCCGGGTGAAGCGGGCGCGCTTCCGGGGATAGATCTTTCCCGCGTGCACCGTAAACGTGAAGTCCTTTATCGCCCTGAGGGTGTCCTCGATCTCCTGCCTGATCTCCGGCGATGGCGCGAGCCCGGGAGACCTGAGCCAGTAGTGGCCGACCATGCGGTTCTCATCGGGGTTTGCAATGGCCCCTGACTCGAGGGCATCCATGGCCTGATAGGCCCTCCGCATTTCGGGCTCCATGCGCGCGAGATAATCATCAGCGAAGTTTATCCTGCTGATGTCGAGCGTCATGCCGATCGAAGGACATTCACAAAGATATTTTTTGTATCGTTCCCAGAGAGCGTTGTTGTCCATAATTCTTTTTTACCGCGGAAAACGCGGCTTATTCAACCTCCTGCGGGTAATTTTATTGTAGCGCCGTAACGCATTGTTCGGCTGATGGAAATTATTTTATCATAAAATCCCACGCATGAGGAGAAAACTTTTTCAACAAAAACCATAGAGTTGCGTAATGCCAAAATTGACGGTCTCGTAAAAAGTCGAAAAACGCACGATTTGTCATTTCGAACGAAGTGAGAAATCCCGGTTGTTCAATCAGTTGAAAGACCTCTCTCTTCGTTCGAGGTGACACGTTCGGACTTTTTACGAATTTGTCATAGTTATGTCCCAAAATAATTATATTGTTGGGCTTGCCGGAAGACGTATGCGCTTGCTTGATGAACTCAAGGAAGAACTCTCGAACAATTCTTTAATCAAGCGCATTGATGTAGCGAAGGTTGATGAAGCCACAAGTTTTGTTTCCAGATCTTCGAGGACAGGCGCGAGGTGTAACTGGTCTGGAACGGCAAGAACAGCGAGGTTGGAAATTTCCCTTGATGACTGC
>JANONA010000103.1:0-1805 GCA_031420575.1 Nitrospirota bacterium
CGCTACGTGCCGCGGCGCTTCCGCGCGTTCCGGAATTTCATCCTTGTCATTACCGCGGTCCTTCTCGGAACCGTTCTGGTCCTCGGCTGGCTGTCCTCGAAAAAGGTGCGGGAGGTCGTGACCGAGGATTTTAATCAGCAGCAGCTTATCCTTGCCCGGTATGCGGCAAAGCAGATTGAGAATTCACTCGATATCCTCAGAAGAGACATGGTTCTTCTCAGCCATTCCTTGTCCGCTCAGCACGTCGATGAGCCGGCCTTGAGGAGGATCATGCTCGCCGCCTTTCCGGGCATCCGGGACCAGGGGACTCTTGCCATCCGGTATGTTAACGCGCGGGGCCGCGCCACGCATGTCGTTGACGGGCGGGGATATCGGACGATGCCGCAGTCCTTTTGGGACAGGGAGCATCTTGGCCGGTCCGGACTGAAACAAAACAGGGACGCCGTCATGGTGGGCGACGTCGTTCATACGCTCTACGAGGATACGGCGGAGCGGCTCATCATGGATATGGCCCGGCCCGTGTGGACCAACGCAGCGAGTCCTTCGCGCGCGGCAAAGGCCGGCGGGCTTTCAGGCGTTCTGGTCTTTGTTCTCGACGCGGCCCTGCTCGTGGAAAAAACGACCGTGGCCGTCCTCTCGGGCAAGACCGGATATGCATGGGTGATAGACCATAAAGGCGTCTTCCTGTATCACCCGGAGCGGGAATTTATCGGAAAGAACGCGTTCGAGGTTAGAAAGGAAAAGCAGCCCGCCATATCTTTTGCGAAGATCAATGAGATCCAGAAGGACTTGATGCTCACCGGGAAAGAAGGGGCGAGCGCGTATATTTCCGGCTGGCACGGCGGCAAGGAAGGCAGAATAAAGAAGCTGATCGCCTATTCTCCCGTGCGCCTTGACCCGGCCGCGGAGCGCCGCTTCTGGTCGGTGGCCGTGGTGGCGCCGGTCAGCGAGGTGGAGGATTCGATTCACGCCATCCAGGTCAGGCAGTTCCTGCTCGAGGGAATCATGATCCTGGCTATTGTTCTGGGAGGACTCATACTCATCGGCGCCATGCTCAGGTGGTCCAGCTCGCTTTCCGCGGAGGTTGAGGAAAAAACAAAGGAGCTTCGAAAATCGGAGCGCCAGTATCGGTCCCTTATTGAGAACGCAAACGACATTATCTTTACCGCTGACCGGAATGGCGTCATAACGTCCATCAACAGGGCGGGATTGAACTTTTATAGAAAGTCAAAAGACGAAATAATTGGCGTCAACATCGGTGAAATATGTTTTAATGAAAAGAGCGCCTTGCGGCAGTTGACAGCGATAGAGGAAGTCTTCGGGACCCGGAATGCCAGGCAGATAACATACCCGGTCTATATTAAGGGCGAGGAGCACTGGCTGAGCACCAGCTTCAACCTGCTCTTTGAGGAACGGAGCGTGCCTTCCGCCGTGCTCGGGATATCACGGGACATCAGCCTCATCAAGAGGAAAGAGAAAGAAGAGCAGATGCACCACGCCGACAAGCTTGCCTCGATGGGCACGTTGGCAGCGGGCGTCGCCCATGAGATAAACAACCCTCTGGCGATTATCCTCGGATTTGCGGACATGCTGATGGACAGGTTCAAGCCGGACTCGGAGGAATATGATATCCTGAAGACGATGGAGAAGCAGGGCCTGAACGCCAAGCGGGTCGTCGAGAACCTGCTGAGCTTTGCGCGCTACACCGAGTACCGGGAGGAGCCGGTTGATGTCAATCAGACCATCGAGACCGTGCTGTCCATTGTAAGAAATACGCTCCAATTGAACAAGGTCTCTCTGAAGCA
>JANONA010000104.1:0-8303 GCA_031420575.1 Nitrospirota bacterium
GCGGCCTCAGCCTTCAGATATAAAAAGGCCTACTGTGTGGGGTATTCCAACCTCGCGGTGGCGATGCTGCGCGCGGCAGGCATTCCGGCCCGCGTGGCGCACGGGTACCTGCCCCCGGGCTATGAGTGGGGCTTTTCAAAAGAGTACTGGGGCGTGAAGGTGAATGACGGCGGGTTCCATGCTTATCTGGAAATATATTATCCTGACACTGGCTGGGCCTTCTCGGATGCCGAGCATTCTCATAATTTTGTTGATCCCTACCATATCATTCTCCGCCTCGATGGCATGGAAATGCCCGGAGTGTACAAGGGCGGTTATCTGGATGTGGACAAGGCCACCTTTTACACCATCTTCAAGGAAGAGGACAAGACCGTCATGGTCGACGAACTGCCGCTCCCGAAGGAGAAACGGCTCGGCAGGCGTTTGGATGATCGGCAGCATTCCGCGCTCGTGACCGGTCGGGTAACTGATAAGACAGGTTTTCCGGTCCAGAAAGGCTCGGTGGTTCTGTGGAAAGACGGGAAGGGCACGCCGACTCTTTTTGATGACGGACGATTCGCGGCAACGTTTTCGAGCAAGGGCAAATACCGCGTGGAATTGAAAGGTCCGGGTTTTGCAAAGTCGTCTCAGGAACTACAGGTTGAGCAGGGACAGGTATACCGGCTGAACTTCACGCTTCAGCCCGGCGGGGTGATCAAAGGCAAAGTCATTGATGTGAACGGCAGGCACGTGCAGGACGGCGATGTGTTTTATCGAGACGGCAATACGAGCTACGGCGTTTCGATCGATCTGGACGGAACCTATACGATTGAGGGCCTAACCCCCGGCCAGTATAAAGTCTCGGCAATGACAGGCGACAAGGAAATTTCGCATACGGTTCAGGTGGAGGCCGGCAAGAATACGGTTACGAATTTTGTGGTAAAATGAGAAAAACAGACGAGCCTCTTGCAAAAGTCCCTTTTTGTGTCATTCCGAACCCCTCGCTGTCATTTAGGCCCCTCGCTTGGTCATTTCGAGCGAAGCGAGAAATCTGGTTTTATAGCTCGGGGTAAACTCCGCGAGAAATCTTGATTTTGACGCTCGGGACAGGCTCCGCGAGGAATCTTTCAGTGTAATAAAAACAAGGATTTCTCCCGCTGGTCGAAATGACAAGACTGCATTTTTTAGAGTTTTGCAAGAGCCTCAGACAATATAGAATAGACAATAGACGTCAAGATAACAGTCGTTACCATGATATTCGGGGTGACATTCTCATGAAGAAGCGTATTTCAGTTCTCAGCGTAATTGTTCTTCTGATGATTTCCAGTATGGTTTCGGCGCAGATCAACGGCGTCGGCGATGCAGTCGAAACCACGGGGTCTGGGTCGATCAACTGGACGATAGGGGAAGTTTACGCAACAGGCATTGGGGCGCCTCCGGCTCAGCCGGTGAACGCGGCGCAGGCCCGCGCCATGGCGGAGCGCGCGGCGGTAGTGGTCGCATACCGGAACCTGCTCGAAGTCGTGAAGGGGGTACGCGTGGATTCCGAGACCGTGGTGGAAAACTTCATGACAACAAGCGACAGTATCCGGACGCGCGTCGATGGGCTCGTCAAGGGCGCCAGGATCGTCAAGAAGCAGTATCTGTCCGACGGGTCCGTCGAGGTGCTGATTGCCATGCCGCTGAAAGGCGCATTGATGGACACTCTGACGCCGGAAAGCTTCGGAAGGCCCGCAACTCAACAACCTCTTATGCCTGCACCGACCCCCCCGAGACCTGGGGATGTAAGGCCATCGCCGCGGCCTTCGAAACCAGCGGAGCCGTCTAAGCCGGTCATTCCTCCTCCCTCCGCTCCGGAGAAAAAGCCCGAACCGTTGAAGCGCGACGAGGGACGAGTGACGAGTGACGAGAAAAAAGCGACAGTGCCGGAGAAAAAGCCCGAGCCGTTGAAGCAGCCTGAACCGGCAAAACAGACCACACCATCGCCGGAAGAGCCTACGGTCGCGTTCAAAGGCGGCGTGGCCACCGGTCTTGTGATCGACGGCAGGGGACTCGGTCTCAGGCCCGCGCTTCTGCCCAGGATCGTCGATTCAGAGGGGCAGGAGCTCTACGTGGGACAGGTGGCCACAAGGACGAGCGCGGTGGAACAGGGCGTCGCGGGGTATGCCCGGGACGTGAATGCCGCGGCAAACAACTTCCGGGTGACGGACAATCCCGCGGTCATGAAGGGTTTGCGCGCATCAGGCTCCGCAAGGACTGATATTGTCGTGGGCCAGGCGGACGCCCGGATGCTGCGTCAGTTGGGCGGCAAAGGCGATTTTCTCCAGTACTGCAGGGTCATCATCGTATATTAGCGATACGCTTTGCCTGCCGCGCGAGGTATAATACTAAAGAAGGAGCAAAGAATGCTGAAGAAATATCCGCGCTATCTTATCATGCTTACCCTGTTGGCGGTCGCGGCAGGATGTCTTCCTCCTCCGCCAATGCCTCGGGATATGAGCAACCCGCTCAAACGGGTGGCGATCCTTCCGATGAAGAACGACACCAACGATGTGGATGGCCCTGACGTAATGAGAAGCAAGATGGCCCACGCATTGGAGCGCCGGTCCTATGTGGTAAAGGACCTGAAGGAAACCGACCAGATCCTGCGCGATCGGATGGGGATTGCCCTTGGCGGACAGCTCAGCATGACCACTGCGCGGCAGCTTGGTGAAACGCTCGGTGTCGAGGGCGTCCTGTACGGAACGCTTATGGATTTCGACGAGACAACACTGGGTGTGGTCAATGTGAAGAAGGTCCGGGGCAAGTTCAAGCTCGTGAACGCCATGACCGACCAGAGCGTATGGGAGCGGGGCCTCGGGGTGAGAAGTGAGATCGTGATGTCGGGAAACTACGGTGCAGCAGCGACCCTTGCCGCGCGGGCCGCCGATGCCCGGGACAAGGACGTGCCGTGGATCACCATCGAGACCTTCACGACCGGCAACAAAAAACTCGGTGAGTCTTTTGCCATTGGTTTGGGAACCAAGCTGCTTACCAAGGCCGTCGGGAGGCATCTGAGTCATGAGTCCACGGAGTTGGCCAGACGGGTGACGGACAACCTCTCCTGGGGTCCGGGACCGGAGGCTGTCGCCACCATGCCCGCTTCCCAGTTCGCAATGCCGGAAATAAAAATGCCCGAGCCTCCTTCCTTCGGCTATATGGAATGGGAAGGGAAAAAGGATTTTTCGGCCGTCGTTTATTCCACCTCTGTTGACAAGAACAGGAACGAGCCTTTCTCCATGGAAATACCGATTGCGATCGCGGGCAACAGGCTGCGCATGGACATGGACATGTCCAAAATAATGAACAATGACGCCCAGTCGCCGCTCAGCAAAATGGTCATGATCAACCGGGGCGACAAGAAGACGAGCTACACGCTCTATCCCAACACGCAGCGGTACATAGTCAACACGGAGAAGGAGGGGGTCGAGGAAAAACCCAAAATTGAAAAGACCAGGGTGGGCAGCGAAGTCATCGGGAAGTATCCCACGGACAAGTACAAGGTGAGGATCACCTATAAGGACGGGAAGGTCGAGGAAGGGTTCATCTGGAACGTAAAAGACCTTGACGGCATGACCATCAGGAGCGAAGTGGAGAGCAAGGAGTACAAGGTCACCACGGAGCTTCGGAATATCGTCCTGAAGACCCCGCCTGCCGCGCTGTTCGAGATACCGGCCGGGTATACCGAGGCAAAGGGATTCATGGACCTGATGGCAACGGAGCCGAAGAGCAAATAGTACCGCGACACGTTAAAAACGAAACATACCTTAGCGGTTCGGCGCGTTTGGGAAACGCGCCCTACGACTTCAATAATATTATATTGTAGGGACCGTTCCCCGAACGGTCCGCACTACTTCATGATGTTTTATAATTACCTTGTTGCAGCACTAGGCTGAAGAATATAGTTATACAATTCAAGGAGGGTACGCAATGAAAAATGGTTCAATAATGTTGATGGTTACAGGCGTGTTGATAGTGATAATTACCGGTTGTTCTCCAAGGATGTCCGGAGCGGTAAGGGACGACACCACCCGGACCGATACATCCAAGCAGTTGAAAACGAGCAGTGATGTGGGGGACTACAAGGGCCCGAAACTCAGGGTCGGCGTGGTCAATTTCCAGAACAAGACCCCGTCGAAGGTCCTTGGAATAGGTGAGGCGGCGGCTGAGATACTGGGAACGATTCTTCACAAAACCGAACGGTTCATCGTCATTCCCCAGCAGGACCTGGAGTCCATTCTTTCACAGCAACGGCTGGGCGCAACAGGCGCGATCAATCCCGATACCGCGGCAAAGATGGGTGAAATCATGGGCCTGAACGCGATCGTGACCGGATCGATCTCCGCCTACTCCGAGACGGAAGAGGGCTACGATTATCTTGTGACGAAAGGAAAAAAGCAAATTGCCAGGGTTACGGTCGATTATCGGATTGTCGATACCACGACCGGTGTTCAGTTAATGGCTGATTCAGGGGCGGGGATCTACGAGAAATCCGCGGGCTCGGTTCTCGGCATGGGGACCAAGGCGGCTTATGATACCGACCTCCGCGACGGCGCTCTCCGGGACGCCCTCAACAAGGCCATGGTCAACATGATGAAGCAGCTCGGCAAGCGCAAGTGGAACGGCAGGGTAGCCCAGGTGGACGGCACGAACCTCTATATCAATGCGGGCCAGAAATCGGGATTAAACGTGGGAGAGAAACTTGATGTGTTCAGGCCGGGCAAGGATATCATAGATCCCGTCACGAAGCAGAAGCTGGGGACCACGGAAAACAAGATCGGGCAGGCCATGGTGCAGCAGAACGACATCGGGGACCAGGCCGATCTCTCCATAGCGACCCCAACCTCGGGCATGGGCTTCAAGCCTGGCGATATCGTAAAGCTTGGCAATTAAGGAAGTCGCGAAGCTGCGGCCGAAAGGATGATACTATGCTGAAACGTTATACTGGTTTTACGCTTGCTTTGCTCGTGGTCTTGCTGTGCGCCTCGTCTTCGGCGCCGGCCGCTGAGTCGGGCGGAAACGATGCCGTGGTCATGGTGATTCAGGGCACAGCGCGGGTTTACACCAAAGGCGCTACAACGGGACTCCTGCTCAAAAAGGGCGATATTCTCAAGAAAGACCAGGAGGTAAAGGTCGCCGAGAAGTCTCGGATCGAGCTCCGCTTCCCCGACGGGACCGTGATGAGGCTTTCGGAGAAATCCCGGCTCAAGATGAACGAGTTGACATTCAATAAACAGATCGAACGGAAGAACGTCAAGGTGAGCCTTTCCATAGGCAAGCTTTGGGCGAAGGTAAAGAAACTCACGACACCGGATTCCTCGGTGGAAGTGAGGACCGCGAATGCCGTAGCCGGCGTGCGCGGGACCGTGTACCGGGTCAACGTGGATGAAGACCAGAGCGCCATGGTCAAGGTGTATGACGGATCAGTATACGTTGCCAATCCGCCGAGGGACGCCGCGCCGGTCCCTGTTGCCGGGCCGCACGAGGTGCCGCCGCCATACCACGAAGTATCGATGGAGGAGTGGACCGTCATCGTCAAGGCCATGCAGCAGATCATCATCTCACCCAAGGGTGTGGCCTCGAAGCCGCGGGATTTTGATCCCAAGACCGATGCGGACGAGTGGGTGAAATGGAACCAGGAGAGGGACAAGGAAACTTCGCCGTAGTACTTAGACTCGTCATCTTCATTGAACGGCGCTTTCTCGGGAAGCCCGCGGGATGAAGGTCAACCGTCTTGTTGTTCTTTTGTTGACTCTCGCGTTGCAATGGTTTACTATGTGTCAATGCGACATTTCCCGCACAAAGTAATCTGTTCGTTACTCCTTGTCCTTACGCCGCTTCTGTTCAGCGGCAGCGCCGTCGCGGCTTTCTACCCTCTTTCGGCGAAACAGTCGCCCTCCTGCTGCGACAAGGGTTCAGACGGCGGCAGTTCCGGCGCTACGGCATGTGCGCCTTCGGAATGCCCCTGCATTTCCTGCATGTCCCTTGTTCTCGGGTATGCGCCCATCCTCCATCGCGCTCCCGCGGTGGAAGCGGCGGGCGATAATCATCCCCAGCGAGTTCACCTTACGGAATACTTCCGCTCCATTGAGCATCCTCCAAAAGCCCTCTAAATGGTTTCCCCGGATCCTCGTGTGAACTTGCAATTCCCCACAGCTTGCCGCGGGGTCACCCTATAGGTCCCTCCCCCTTGATGAAGGTTAGGTGGGGGTGATGAGCAGGAGCGCCGGATACTTCACCCTCCCCCCGATCCCCTCCCATCAAGGGAGGAGCGAACATCATGAGCAGATTCTCCGCGGCTTGCCGCGGGGAGGTTCATTAAAAACAAGGAGAATTCTATGAAAAAGAACAGAAAAATATATTACAGCATCGTTGCCGCGTTCGCGGTCATTGTCGCGATTGCCTTCGTTGTTGTCAACCGGTCCGACGCATCGGCCCTCAATGTGAATGACGTCGGCTCGGACCCTGCCGCGTTTTCCGGAGTCATTACGATCATCGGCATCGTGGCCGGTGTTTCACAGCAGGACCCGGCCATTATCGGGATGATGGACAAAAAGGAACTCCAATGCACGTCCCCCAACTGTAATAAACTGTACATTCCGTTCAAGGCGCGGGACTACTCGCCGCTCAGGGGCGATGAGGTGCGCGTGACCGGCAGCTTTGTCAACACGGCAAACGGATATCTTTTTATGGCGGATACTATCAAAGTGGTCAGAAACCACAAGATCGGAGGGTAAATGACGCTCACAAAACTTGTGCTCAAAAACATCACCCGCCGGCCCGGGAGGGCCGTGTTTACGCTGCTCGGGATCACCATCGGCATTGCCTCGTTCGTGACCTTTCTCTCCCTTGGCGGCGGTCTGAAGCGTGAGATCCATCGGGAGTCCGCGGCCCTGGGGGCGAACCTGATCGTCACCCCCAAGGGCTCCTGCGCCTATGAGCAGGTGTCGATCCTGACAGGGGAGCAGTTGCCGACAACCATCACTATGGATGAAGTAGCTAAAATCCGCGCGATTAAGGGGCTCATTATCGCGCCGTTTTTGACGGCCAAGACCGCCATCTCCAACAGGCCGGTTGCGGTGAACGGCGTCATCCCCGCGGAGATCATGAAATATAAACGATGGGAAATCGCGCAAGGCGGCTACTTTACCGGACCAGACGATGCAGGGGTCGTGGTCGGCGCGGTCGTCGCCCGGCAGTTCGGCCTTACGCCCGGCTCCTCCGTTACCGTCCGCGGGGAACGGCTGATAATCAGGGGAACGCTCGCAGAGACCGGGGGCAAGGACGACCTCACGATATTCCTGTCCCTGCCCGTGGCTCAGCGGATTCTCAAGGCAGGGGACCATGTTTCCTATGTGGCGGTGAAGGTGGATGATCTGGCGCTGATGGACGACTACATTGAAAAGATAAAGGATGCGGTCAGTCTCGGCGTGGTCTCGGATAAGCAGATGCTCAAGTCCGTGCTCTCCATCGTCGGCACGGTCAACATCACGCTGCAACTGATAGCGGCCGTAGCGGTCCTCGCCGCGGCCTTCGGCATCATCAATACGATGATGGCGGCCACCTACGAGCGGAAACGAGAGATCGGCATCCTGCAGGCCCTGGGTGCCCGGCGGAAAACCATCTTCAACGTTTTTATTCTGGAGTCGGGTTTTTACGGGCTTCTTGGCGGCGCAACGGGCGTCATAGCGGGCGTGCTTTTCTCAACAATCGCTTCGCCCCATATCAACCAGAACGCCTTTACAGCGTTCGTCAAGGGCTCGGGAAACGGCGGCATGATTGACCCCGGCGTAATGGCCGGTTCCATCGTGTTTTCAGTGATTGTCGCGGTTCTTGCCGGGATCTATCCTGCCTGGCGCGCGGCCCGGCTCTCGCCGGTGGAGGCGATCAACTATGAATAACGCGATTATCAGAACAGAGAACGTCTCGAAAATCTACACCTCGGGCGCCGTTGCCACTCACGCGCTGCGAGGAGTGAGCATCAACATACCGAAAGGGTCGTTTACGGCCATTGTCGGTCCTTCCGGTCACGGCAAAAGCACCCTGATGCACCTCATCGGCGGCCTGGACCGCCCCACGGAAGGATCGGTCTTCATCGGGAGCGTTGATATCAGCCGGATGGACAACAGCGGCATTGCGAAACTCCGGGCGGAGAAGATCGGTTTTGTCTTCCAGTTCTTCAATCTCCTTCAAAGCCTCACTGCCGCGGAGAACGTGGAAATTGCCATGATGCTGGCGGGCCTTCCGGAAAAGGAGCAGGGAGCGAAAGCCCTGCGGCTTCTGGA
>JANONA010000105.1:0-15655 GCA_031420575.1 Nitrospirota bacterium
GGCGCCTTGGCATATTGTCAAGTTCTTTTTTAGCTTACTAACTAAATCCTGCAATCGAACCACAGAGTTCACAGAGTAACATGCTGATTAAAAGAAATAAATTCTAACGCAGATGTTTCTCTCTGTGCACTCAAAAGGTGAGTGTTAAAAACCCGGTATTTTAAAATTCAAAATCACGAGAACACAGAGAAGAAAAGGGTTTCAAGGTTTTTATACTCAAGATTTATCTCTGTGATCTCTGTGGTTTGCAATTTTTAGGTACTAACTTACGCTGCCGGTTGAGAAACCTCTTCATCCACAACAACATAGGTGTTCCGGTATTCAGTCATACCGGTCCCCGCGGGGATCAACCTTCCCATAATCACGTTTTCTTTCAGACCAACGAGATCGTCCACGGCGCCGTTAATCGCGGCTTCCGTGAGCACGCGCGTGGTCTCCTGGAACGAGGCGGCGGAAATAAAGCTGTCGGTGGTAAGCGACGCCTTGGTAATACCGAGGAGAATCGGCCGCGCCGTAGCGGGTGTGCCGCCCCTGGCGATCACCGCCCCATTTTCCCTGGCAAAGGTGAACCGATCAACCTGTTCGCCGATAAGGAATGGCGCGTCTCCCGTCTCCTCGATCCTGACCTTGCGCAGCATTTGGCGTACGATGACTTCAATGTGCTTATCGTTGATGCTCACACCCTGAAGACGGTAGACCTGCTGCACCTCGTCCACCAGATACTTCTGGAGCTCTCTCGGACCGAGCACGCTCAGGATATCGTGGGGATCAACCGGGCCGTCCATCAGAGGTTCGCCGGCCGTAACCCAGTCTCCCTCGTGTACGTTCACGTGTTTACCCTTGGGGATCAGGTATTCCTTCTCATTCCCCATCCCGTCCTTGACGAGAATGCGACGCATGCCCTTAACAAAGCCGCCGAACTCCACGGTGCCGTCGATCTCACTGATGGTGGCCTGCTCCTTGGGTTTCCGCGCCTCGAACAGCTCAGCCACTCTCGGGAGACCGCCGGTGATGTCCTTGGTCTTGGTGGTCTCACGCGGAATTTTAACCAGAATGTCTCCCGGAAAGATCTCGGCGTTCTTGTCAACGAGGATGTGCGCTCCCGCGGGCAGCAGATACCGGGCCACGACATTCGTGCCCGGCAGTTTTGCCGTCTTGCCATGCTGGTCCTTGATCGAGATCCTCGGCCGCAGGTTCTGGTTCGGATAATCGATGATCACTTTGCGCGACAAGCCGGTGACCTCGTCCACCTCTTCGCGCATGGTGACGCCTTCGATGATGTCTCCGTAGGCGATCTTCCCGCCGATCTCGGTAAGAATGGGCAAAGAGTAGGGGTCCCACTCCACGAGCTTCTGGGCTGTTTCAACTTTATGTCCGTCCTTGACCTTGATCCGCGCTCCGTAGATGACCGCGTACTTCTCCTTCTCGCGGCCCGTCTCGTCGTAGATGGCGATACTGCCGTTCCGGGACAGAGCGACGAAATCACCCTCTTTATTCTTCACCGTGTTCAGGTTGAGGTATTTCATAGTACCGGCGTTCTTCGCCTCGAGCACGGTCTGCTCAACCACTTTGCTCGCCGTGCCGCCGATATGGAACGTCCGCATGGTGAGCTGCGTCCCCGGCTCGCCGATAGACTGGGCGGCAACAATGCCGATGGCCTCGCCGATGTCCACGAGCTTGCCGCGGCTAAGATCCCGTCCGTAGCACATCTTGCACACGCCGCGCAGGGACTGGCAGGTGAGCACCGAGCGGATTTTAACGCGGTCGATGCCGGACTCGTCGATCCGCTTGACGAGTTCTTCATTGATCTCTCTGCGGGTGCCGACGATGACTTCTTTCGTGATCGGGTCCTTGATGTCTTCAGCGGCAACGCGTCCGAGCAGACGCTCCGACAATGGTTCGATGATCTCCCCGCCCTCGACGAGCGAGCCGACGATGATGCCGTCGGTCGTGCCGCAGTCATCCTGGGTAATGATCACGTCCTGCGATACGTCAACAAGCCTGCGCGTGAGGTATCCGGCGTTTGCCGTCTTGAGCGCCGTGTCAGCAAGACCCTTTCGAGCGCCGTGGGTCGAGATGAAGTACTGGAGCACCGTCAGTCCTTCGCGGAAATTCGCGGTGATCGGTGTTTCAATGATCTCGCCCGACGGCTTGGCCATGAGTCCGCGCATACCCGCGAGCTGCCTGATCTGCTGCGTGCTGCCGCGCGCTCCGGAGTCGGCCATCATGAAGATATTGTTGAACGACCGCGCCTCCTGAAGCTCCGACTTTTTAGCGGTTCCGATCTCGACCGCTTCCATGCCGAGTTCGGCCATCATCTCGTCGGCGATCTTCTCGGTCACGTTCGCCCAAATGTCGATTTCCTTGTTGTAGCGTTCACCGTTGGTAATGAGACCCTCGGTATATTGGTGATGGATCTCCATCACTTCTTTTTGCGCCTGATCAATTAACTTCTGTTTCTTGCTCGGGATATGCATGTCGGAAATGCAGACAGAGATGCCGGAGCGCGTAGCGTATTTGAATCCCATCTCCTTGAGGTCGTCGATCAGGACCACCGTGCGCCGCAGCCCGAGCTTGCGGTAGCACTCGTCGATCAGTTTCGCAAGTTCCTTTTTGTTCATATCCCTGTTCACCGAAGAGAAGGGCATTCCTTCAGGGAGAATATCGCTGAACAGGACCCTGCCTACGGTGGTCTCTTCGATCTTGCCGCTGATGCGCACCCTGACGCGCGCGTGGATATCCGCCATGCGCTGATCATACGCGATGCGCACTTCGTCCCTGCCGGAGAACACCTTTCCCTCGCCGAGGGCTCCGGAACGGGTCTTGGTGAGGTAATAGCAGCCAAGCACAATGTCCTGCGACGGGACCATGATGGGTCTCCCGTTCGCCGGGGACAGCACGTTATTGACCGAGAGCATGAGCACCCGCGCCTCGAGCTGCGCTTCGACGGAGAGCGGGATGTGGACCGCCATCTGGTCGCCGTCGAAGTCCGCGTTGAATGCCGCGCATACGAGCGGGTGGAGACGGATGGCCTTGCCTTCGACCAGCACGGGATCGAAGGCCTGAATACCGAGTCGATGAAGCGTTGGGGCGCGGTTCAGGAGCACGGGATGCTCCTGGATCACCTCTTCGAGCACGTCCCATACTTCAGGCCGCTCGCGTTCGATCATTTTTTTCGCGCTCTTGATGGTCGTGGCATAGCCCTTCTCTTCGAGCTTGTTGAAGATAAACGGTTTGAGCAGCTCAAGCGCCATTTTCTTCGGCAAACCACACTGGTGCAGCTTGAGGTCCGGCCCAACGACGATCACGGAACGACCGGAGTAATCAACGCGCTTTCCAAGCAGGTTCTGCCGGAACCGCCCCTGTTTGCCTTTGAGCATGTCCGAGAGGGACTTGAGCGGACGTTTGTTCGGGCCGCGAAGGACCCGTCCCCGCCTGCCGTTGTCAAAGAGCGCATCAACCGCTTCCTGCAGCATCCTTTTCTCATTACGAATAATAACGGACGGGGCCTTGAGCTCCTCGAGTCGGCGAAGCCGGTTGTTCCGGTTGATGACCCTGCGGTAGAGATCGTTCAGATCCGAGGTGGCGAAGCGACCGCCCTCAAGGGGCACGAGGGGGCGCAGCTCCGGCGGAATCACGGGAATTACATCGAGAATCATCCACTCCGGCTTGTTGCCGGACTTGCGGAAGGCCTCTATCACCTTGAGCCGCTTGGTCAGCTTTTTCTTGGTAGCCATGGAGGTGGTTGTTTCGAGCTTCTTGCGGATATCTTCGGATTCGACCTCGAGATCGATTGCCTTGAGCATCTCCCGGATCGCTTCGGCGCCCATGCCCGCCTTAAAAGCGCTGGAGCCGTACTCCAACTGTGCCTTGCGGAATTTTTCCTCCGTCAGGAGCTCCCGGTGTTTGAGCGGCGTGTCACCGCCATCGATCACCACGTAGCCCTCGAAATAGAGGACCTTTTCGAGCGCGCGGAGCGTCATGTCGAGAAGGGTGCCGATACGGCTCGGGAGGCCCTTGAGGAACCAGATGTGGGCGACCGGAGAGGAGAGTTCGATGTGGCCCATGCGCTCCCGGCGCACCTTGGACTGGATCACCTCGACGCCGCACTTATCGCACACGATGCCTCGATGCTTCATGCGTTTATATTTGCCGCAGAGACACTCCCAGTCCTTGATAGGACCGAATATCTTAGCGCAGAACAGACCATCCCGCTCCGGCTTGAAGGACCGGTAGTTGATGGTCTCGGGCTTCTTTACCTCGCCGTAGGACCATTCCTTGATCCGCTCAGGCGAGGCGATCTTTATCCGCATGGCGTCAAAACTGATATCTTTCGGTTTCTCGAACAGATTCATGACATCCGTTCTGGCCTTATTATCGTACTGGCGCTTGTCTTCCACAGTGGACCTCCAATTTTAAAACAAATTCAAAATTCCAAAATCAAAATTCAAAAAAGTTCTGTTTAGAATTTCGATATTATTTAGGATTTCGAATTTAGGATTTGTCCCTCTCTACCGTGCTGATGAAATCTTCTCGAGCCCGATCACCCGTTCCCTCTCGTTTTTGCGTTCAATGAGCTCGACATCCAGGCACAAGCTCTGGAGCTCCTTGATAAGCACGTAGAACGATTCCGGCAGGCCCGGCTCCAGCGTGTTCTCCCCTTTTACGATTGCCTCGTAGATCTTTGCCCGTCCGGCTACATCGTCGGACTTGACGGTGAGGAACTCCTGGAGACAGTAGGCGGCCCCGTAGGCCTGGAGCGCCCAGACTTCCATTTCGCCGAGGCGCTGACCGCCGAACTGCGCCTTACCGCCAAGGGGTTGCTGCGTCACGAGCGAATAGGGCCCGATAGAGCGCGCATGCAATTTGTCGTCAACGAGGTGGTGCAGCTTCATCATGTACATGTATCCGACCGTAACCGGTCTGTCGAAAGGTTCTCCGGTGCGGCCGTCGAACAGAACGGACTGTCCGGTTATCGGGAGCTTTGCCTCTTTCAGGAGCGAGCGTACCTGGTCCTCTGATGCGCCGTCGAACACCGGCGTCGCCACGTGCAGACCGAGCGCCTTGGCGGCCCAGCCAAGATGTGTCTCCAGTATCTGTCCCACGTTCATACGGGAGGGCACGCCAAGCGGGTTCAGCACGATCTCGACCGGCGTGCCGTCGGGAAGGCACGGCATGTCCTCTTCCGGTACGATCCGCGAGACCACGCCCTTGTTTCCGTGCCGACCCGCCATCTTGTCGCCGACGGAAAGCTTGCGCTTCATGGCTACATACACCTTCACTAATTTCACCACGCCGGGCGGCAGATCGTCGCCGCGCTTCAGCCTGGCGATTTTTTCATCAGAGATAGTTTCAAGAATGTTCAGCTGGTTTTCCGAGTTGTCCAGGATATCCTGCAGCTTTGCCGGATAGTCTTCCGACTCAACCTTGATTTTGGCAAAATCCTTCTCCGGAAGCTTGTCGAGGAGCTCAACCGTGATCTTTTTACCCTTGGCCAGTTCAGTCTTCCCGGTCCTGGAGTTCACCACTTTATCGGCCGCCGTCTTGCCGATCAGGATCCGGCGGATGCGTTTATACCGGTCTTCCTTGACCGCCCGCATTTCATCCTGATGTTCCTTCTGCAACCGCGCGAGCTCTTCGCTCTCCTGGGCCTTCAGGCGCTCGTCTTTGTCCTCGCCCTTGCGGGAGAAGACCTTCACGTCGATCACCGTTCCTTCGATACCGGGAGACGCGTAGAGGGAGGCGTCCCGCACATCGCCGGCCTTTTCGCCGAAGATCGCGCGGAGCAGCTTTTCTTCGGGCGTGAGCTGCGTCTCGCCCTTCGGTGTCACCTTGCCGATGAGAATGTCGCCGGGCATGACCTCGGCGCCGACGCGGATGATCCCGTTCTCATCAAGGTTTCTGAGCGTCTCCTCGCCGAGGTTCGGGATGTCGCGCGTGATCTCTTCTTTCCCGAGCTTGGTGTCCCGGGCCTCGATTTCGAACTCCTCGATATGGATGGAGGTGTAACGGTCTTCCTTCACGATTTTCTCGCTGATGATGATCGCGTCCTCGTAATTGTATCCGCTCCAGGGCATGAAAGCCACGAGCACGTTCTGGCCGAGCGCGAGCTCACCGAGCTCGGTAGCCGGACCGTCGGCGATCACCTGCCCCTTCTTCACCGTATCGCCCACGCGTACGATCGGCTTCTGATTCATGCAGGTGTTCTGGTTCGAGCGATAGAACTTGGCAAGCGGGTACGTGTCGATGACCGTTCTTCCCTTGGCATCCTCACCCTTGACCGTAATACGAACGGAGTCCACCGCTTCGACAATACCATCGCGCTTTCCCAAAACGATCGCGCCGGAATCCCTCGCCGCAACCCGTTCCATGCCGGTGCCGACGACCGGCGCCTGGGGCCGTAAGAGCGGCACGGCCTGGCGCTGCATGTTTGATCCCATGAGCGCCCGGTTCGCGTCATCATTCTCCAGGAACGGGATGAGCGCCGCGGAAACGGAGACGATCTGTTTCGGCGACACGTCCATGTACTGCACTTCATCCGCGCTCACTATTTTAAACTCGCCGCCCACGCGCGCGGACACGCTGTCCACGGTGAACTTGCCGCGGCTGTCGAAGGGCGTGTTGGCCTGGGCGATCACGTAGTTCTCGCCGTCCACGGCCGAGAGGTACTCGATCTCGTCCGTTACCTTCGTGCCCTTAACCTTCCGGTAAGGGGCCTCGATGAACCCGTAGTCGTTCACCCGCGCATAGGTGGCCAGAGAAACGATAAGGCCGATGTTCGGACCTTCCGGCGTCTCGATGGGGCAGATTCTGCCGTAATGGGTGGTGTGCACGTCGCGCACTTCGAATCCCGCGCGCTCGCGCGTGAGGCCGCCGGGCCCGAGAGCGGAGAGCCTGCGCTTGTGCGTGATCTCCGCAAGCGGGTTGGTCTGGTCCATGAACTGAGAGAGCTGACTGGAGCCGAAGAACTCCTTAATCGCCGCGATCGCCGGCTTGGGGTTGATGATGTCGTGCGGCATGAGCGTATCGATGTCCTGGAGGCTCATGCGTTCCTTGATGGCGCGTTCCATGCGCGCAAGACCAACCCTGATCTGGTTCTCGAGGAGCTCGCCCACGGACCGCACGCGGCGGTTGCCGAGATGGTCAATATCGTCCACCTCGCCCTTGCCGGTGCGGAGGTTCACGAGATAACGAATCACTTCGACAACGTCCTGCGCCGTAAGGGTGGTCTTGTCGAGCGGGACGTCGAGCTTGAGCTTCTTGTTGAGCTTGAGCCTCCCTACATTCGAGAGGTCATAGCGCTTGGCGTTAAAGAACATTCCGTTGAAAAGGTTTCGCGCCATGTCGACCGTCGGCGGTTCTCCCGGCCGCATCTTCCGGTATATCTCCAGGAGCGCCTCGTCCGATGTCTGCACCTTGTCGGAGAGAAGCGTGTCCCGCATTGCCGAGATCACGTGGATGCCGTCCATGTAAATCACTTCCAGCTTTTCCACCTTCGTGGCGACTATCCGGGTCAGGAACTCCTCGGTGATCTTGTCATTCGCGGTGAGGAGCACCTCGCCCGTCTCCGTGTCTATAACGTCGCGGAGCACGATACGGTCGAGAAGCTCTTCACGCGGAATCGGGATCTCGGTGATACCCGCGGCTTCCATCTTCTTGATGGCGGCGCGGGTGATCTTGGCGCCTTCCTTGACAATCTGTTCGCGGCTGGTCTTGTCGGTAATGGTGATCGGCGCCTTCATGCCGACCAGCGCCTCGGCAAGGAGCCCGCGTGCGAAGCCGTCCTTCTTGATCCTGATATCCTCGATGGGATAGTACATCCGGAGCAGGTCTTCGTTCAAATATCCGAACGCCTTCAGGAGGATGGTTGCCGGTATCTTCCTGCGCCTGTCGATCCGTACGTACACGATATCCTTGACGTCAAATTCGAAGTCGAGCCACGAACCGCGATAGGGAATGATCCGGGCCGAGTAGAGGATCTTGCCGCTCGCGTGTGTCCTGCCCTTGTCATGGGTAAAGAACGCGCCCGGGGAGCGGTGGAGCTGGCTCACCACCACTCGCTCGGTCCCATTCACAATGAACGTGCCGGTCTCGGTCATGAGCGGGAGGTCGCCGACATATACCTCCTGCTCTTTGATATCCTTCACCCGCTTGACAGCGGTCTGTTCGTCCTTCTCGAAAAATACCAGGCGCGTCTTGATCTTGAGCGGCGCCGCGAAAGTCGACCCGCGCTGCAGGCACTCCCAGAGGCTGTACTTCGGTTCACCCAGCGAGTAGCCGAGGTAGTCCACCATCGCGGTCTCGTTGAAATCATAGATGGGGTATACGCTCTTGAACGCAGCCTGGAGCCCAACGTTCTTTCTCTTATCCGAGGCGGTATCTTTCTGGAGAAAGGAGTCATAGGACCGTTTTTGAATCTCGATCAGGTCGGGAATTTCCAGGATCGTGGGGATCTTGGAGAAATCCTTGCGTACGCGGAAAAGCTCTCTTTTTTCCTTTGACATTATCGCACCCCTTATGCGGCATTAAATGCAAAATGAAAAATGCAACCGGTGAAAAACGCGGAGTCTGATCGCAACCCTTTCCATTTTTCACTTTGCACTTCGTATGGTTAAAATGGCTTTCAGCCGTCTCGGCAGGCCCTATCCATAAACGCAAAAAGTCCTTTGCCCTCCGGACCGATGCCGGAGGGCAAGGACTTGGCAAATGAAGCTCGTGTGTGTCTTACTTTACCTCGACGGTCGCGCCTGCATCGGCCAGTTTCTTTTTCATGGTCTCCGACTCTTCCTTGGCAACCCCGGTCTTCACCGGCTTGGGAGCGCCTTCCACCAGGTCCTTCGCTTCCTTGAGGCCGAGACCCGTAAGCTCGCGCACCACCTTGATCACATTGATCTTCTGGGCGCCCGCGCTGACCAGGATCACGTCAAAAGCGGTCTTTTCTTCCACTGCCGCCGCCGGTGCGCCCGCTGCCGCAACCGCCACGGGCGCTGCCGCTGATACGCCCCACTTCTCTTCGAGCATCTTGCTCAATTCCGCCGCTTCAAGAACGGTCAAGCCGCTCAATTCTTCAACAAGTTTCGCTAAATTCGCCATGTTTCAATATCCTCCTGAGAATTTTATGTTCCGTCGGACCTGTCAGACTTGTCAGACCTGTCCGACTTGTTTAGCCTAACTATCCCTTGTCCGCCTTTGCCTTCATGACCCTGGCGAGCTGGCCTGCCGGGGCTGCGAGCACACGGGCGATCTTTGATGCGGGCGCCTGGAGAAGACCTGCGATCTTCCCGCGGAGCGCGTTGAGCGATGGCATGGTTGCCAGAGCCTTGATGTCCGCATCCTTGAGCAGCTTGCCGTCCAGCACGCCGATCTTGAGTTCAAGCTTTGCCTGCATTTTGCTGAACTCGAAGAGTACCTTGGCCGGCGCGACCACGTCATCAAATCCGAGCGCAATGCCCACGGGACCGACAAAGTAGTCTTTGAGCGGTTCAAGGCTGGTGCCTTCCACCGCTTTCCTGGCCAGCGTATTTTTCACGACCCGGTATTCAACCTGGGACTTGCGCAGCTTCGCGCGAAGATCCGTGATCTGCTCCACATTGATCCCGGAGTAGCCGGTAATGATGGCGGTCTTGGCGCGAGCAAACTTCTCATGCAACTCGTCAATTGTCTCTTTTTTTTCCTGCTTATTCACACGATCCTCCTTTCTTTCAAAAATTCCCGACGACCAGCCCAGGAATCTTAAAAGAAAGTGATGGAATCCAACACATTCTTTTTTCACCCGGGTCTCGGCAGGCCCCGTTACGGGATTAAGCCAAAAGGGATAAGGATCATACCCCTCCGGCGCCTGCTGTCTCGGACCACACCCCTGTTCTTTGAGGGGCCGACCTTTATGAACCGGAAGGTGGGAAGGTGGGAAGTTATGTATACTTTACTTTTCCCCACCCTCTTGCCTTCCCACCTTCCTACCTTCGCGTTTTCTCCAGAACTACTCTGTTATTTTCTCTATGAGCGCCGTATCCAATTTAATGCCGGGGCCCATGGTGGTAGAAATAGTTACGGCCTTAAGATACTTGCCTTTGCTCGATGACGGCTTTGCTTTCAAAATGGACTCAAGCACTGCTTTGGCGTTGTCAACCAGCTTGTTCTCATCAAAGGAGGCCTTGCCGACCGGCACATGCACAATACCCGCCTTCTCCACCCGGTACTCCACCTTGCCGGCCCTGATCTCTTTAATGGCCCTTGCCACATCGAAGGTGACCGTGCCGGTCTTGGGGTTCGGCATCAAACCACGGGGACCGAGTACCTTGCCAAGTCTGCCGACGAGGCCCATGATATCCGGCGTTGCTACAACCGTATCGAAATCGGTCCAGCCTTCCTTCTGTATCTTCTCGGCGAGGTCCTCGGACCCCACATAATCAGCGCCGGCGTCTCTTGCCTCTTTTTCCTTTTCACCCTTGGCAAAGACCAGGATCTTGACGATTTTCCCGGTGCCGTGCGGGAGGACAACCGTTCCCCGCACCATCTGATCCGCCTGCTTGGGATCCACGCCGAGGTTGATCGCAAGGTCAACAGTCTCATCAAACGTGGTCCTTGCCGTTTTCCTGGCAAGCCCCACCGCCTCTTCGAGGCTATACTGCTTCGTCCCGTCCACTAATGCCACTGCTGCTTTATACTTTTTCCCTGCCATGGTTCCTCCTCGCGGTGTTAGCGATCGTTGGCGACCTCCCGCAATTCAAATTCGGAGTGACGAGTGCGGAATAAAAACCGGTGATTTTCAATTCCGCACTCCGCACTCCGCATTCCGCACTTATTCGACGATCTCAAGCCCCATGCTCTTTGCCGAACCCTCGATCATGCGCATGGCCGCTTCGACGCTTGCGGCATTGAGGTCGGGCAGCTTCGTCTGCGCAATCTCCTTAATCTGCGCCCTGGTCACTTTGCCGACCTTGTCCTTGTTCGGTACACCGGAACCCTTGACAATTCCCGCGGCCTTCTTGAGCAGTTCCGCCGCCGGAGTGATCTTGGTGATGAAGGTGAACGACCTGTCGGAATAGACGGTGATAATAATAGGGACGATCGTATCCCCCAGCTTCTGTGTCTTGGCGTTGAACTGCTTGCAGAACTCCATGATGTTCACGCCGTGCTGGCCGAGCGCTGGTCCTACCGGCGGGGCCGGATTGGCCTTTCCCGCGGGGACCTGAAGCTTGATTTTTCCTGTAATTACTTTAGCCATTGATAAACTCCTACGTTAATTTTTCATTTTGCATTTTGCATTTTGCAATTTACTTGTCCTTCTCTCGTTCAACCTGCAGAAATTCCAGTTCAACCGGAGTCGAACGGCCGAAGATACCCACCATCACCCGCAACCTTCCGTGTGCCGGGTTCACGTCTTCCACGGTGCCGATAAAACTGCTGAACGGTCCGTCAATCACCCTGACCCGGTCGCCCTTCTGATATGCATGCTTGGGTTGGGTCTGGGCAACAGCGCCCTCTTCCGCCTGCTTGAGGATGTTCTTCACCTCTTCATCGGAGAGCGGCGTCGGGTTCGTGCGTCCGCCGACAAAGCCCGTAACCTTCGGCGTATCTTTCACAATATGCCACGTATTGTCGTCCATCTCCATCTCGATAAGAATATACCCGGGGAAAAACTTCCGCAGCGACTTGCGCTTCTTCCCCCCCTTAAGGGACAGGACCTCTTCGGTCGGGACCAGAATCTGGCCTATTTTTTCCTGCAGCGCGAGTTTGGAGACCGTATCAAGGATAGTGACCTTCACCTTGTTCTCAAAACCCGCATACGTATGGACCACATACCAGTTCATCGGCATAATTATCCTTACTTAAAGGCAAGGGTCATCAATTTTACCAACCCTAAATCCACCAAACCCAGAAAAAAGGCGGCGATGAGCACCGTAATGATCACCACCCAGGTAGAACCTATGACCTCTTTTTTTGTCGGGAACACTACCTTCTTAAGTTCCAGTTTTACTTCCTCGAAGAATTCCGCGATCTTTTTAAACATGAGACTGGCCTCTTTCTCCGCAAGGGAATATGGCAGGCCAGGAGGGACTCGAACCCCCAGCAGCCGGATTTGGAGTCCGGAGCTCTACCATTAGAGCTACTGGCCTGTATGAACAATTGAAAATTCAAAATTGAAAATTAAAAGTAACATTTTTACTTTCTTTTTGAATTTTGAATTTTGAATTATAATTACGCCTTTGTCTCCTTGTGCACCGAGTGCTTACGGCAGAACCGGCAGTACTTGTCCAGGTTCAGTTTGTCAGGAGTATTCCTCTTGTTCTTGGTCGTTGAATAGTTTTTCCGCTTGCACTCGCCGCAAGCGAGCAGGATTATCTCTCGCATTTCCTTAACCTCGCATTCGATTTCTGATTCAGGATCGCGGATTGCGGATTTTGCCGGGTTTCATTCCGCACTCCGCACTCCGCATTCCGCAATTTATTTACTCGATAACTTCGGTGATAACCCCCGCGCCCACGGTTCTGCCGCCCTCGCGGATGGCAAAACGCAGACCCTTGTCCATGGCGATCGGCCCGATGAGCTCTACGCTGCAGGTCATATTGTCGCCCGGCATCACCATCTCCACGCCCTCGGCAAGCGTCACCACTCCCGTTACGTCCGTGGTCCGGAAGTAGAACTGGGGACGGTAGCCCTTGAAAAACGGGGTGTGTCGGCCGCCTTCTTCTTTGGTGAGAATATACGCCTCGGCCTTGAACTTGGTGTGGGGGGTGATGCTTCCCGGCTTGGCCAGCACCATGCCGCGCTCAACGTCTTCCTTCTTGATCCCGCGGAGGAGGACGCCGACGTTGTCTCCGGCTTCGCCCTGATCCAGAAGCTTCCGGAACATCTCGACGCCCGTAACCACAGTCTTCTGCGTGGGCCTGATGCCCACGATCTCGATTTCCTCGCCCACCTTCACGATGCCGCGCTCGATCCTGCCCGTGACCACCGTGCCGCGACCGGCGATCGAGAACACGTCTTCCACCGGCATAAGATAGGGCTTGTCTATTTCTCGCTTGGGCTGGGGGATATAGCTGTCAACGGCGGCCATGAGCTCCAGAATGCTCTTGTACTCCGGCGCGTTGATGTCCTTGCTCTCGCTCTGGAGGGCCTTCAAGGCGCTTCCCTTGATGATGGGGGTCTTGTCGCCGGGAAACTGATACTTCGACAGGAGCTCGCGGATCTCAAGTTCCACGAGTTCGATGAGCTCGGGGTCGTCAACCATGTCCACCTTGTTCATGTAGACGACGATATGGGGCACGCCGACCTGACGGGCGAGCAGGATGTGCTCACGGGTCTGAGGCATGGGGCCGTCGGCGGCGGAGACCACGAGGATGGCGCCGTCCATCTGGGCGGCTCCGGTGATCATGTTTTTGATGTAGTCGGCATGGCCCGGGCAGTCAACATGGGCATAGTGACGATTGTCCGTCTGGTATTCCACGTGCGCCGTGGCGATCGTGATGCCGCGCTCCCGTTCTTCCGGGGCCTTGTCGATCTGATCGTAGGCCACAAAGGTCGCGAGGTTCTTGAACGACAACACCTTCGTGATGGCCGCTGTCAGGGTCGTCTTGCCGTGGTCCACATGGCCGATGGTGCCCACGTTCACATGCGGTTTTGTCCGCTCAAATTTTGCTTTTGCCATATCGTCCTCCGTTAAAAGGTTAAAAGTCGATCAGGGACCGCTTCCGCGCACTGCCCCGTTCCTGGAGCCCATGAGCGGGATCGAACCGCTGACCTCATCCTTACCAAGGATGTGCTCTACCAACTGAGCTACATGGGCGATTTTATTTAACTGCTTAATCGGTTGAAACGGTTTAAACAGTTTAAACGGTTAATGGAGCGGGAAACGGGATTCGAACCCGCGACCCCAAGCTTGGAAGGCTTGCGCTCTAGCCAGCTGAGCTATTCCCGCGATTCAAATTCGGATTGTAAATTTCGGATTTCGGATTTTCTGATGCTTTTTTATTCCGCACTCCGCACCCCCTGCACTCGCGGATCCACTCGTAAGCGCCGGGGGCAGGCTCGACACTCCGCACTGCTTTAACTGGTGGGGAGGGGAGGGTTCGAACCTCCGTAGGCTGACGCCGACAGATTTACAGTCTGTTCCCTTTAGCCGCTCGGGCACCCCCCCATGTAACTACTTGATGGACAATGCCTGATGGACAATACCTGATGGGCAATGGAGGATCGCTTCGCTAAGACGAAGGATGCCTCTTTCGTCTCTCGTCCTTCATCCTTCGTCCCTCGCCTCTCGTAAACTGGAGCCACCGAAGGGAATCGAACCCCCGACAGGCTGATTACAAATCAGCTACTCTACCAACTGAGTTACGGTGGCAGAACCCTCTGGACACACCACGCCTCTGCCTACTTTAAACAAATCCTATATCTTACCGTACGATAGCGGGACGAAACACTTAATCTCGCGCCACGCCAAAGAATTGTTATTATAAGAGATTATGGACGATCTTGTCAAGCAAAAAGATTAATGACCGTGGTTTTAATGAGATAGCGGCTTTGTAGCAAACGGCAACGCAAAAAGATTTTTATCACTTTCCCCGCCGCTGCCTGAGCGCCTCATACAAAAGAGCCCCGGCAGCCACGGACACATTCAGAGAATTGATCCGTCCCATAAGAGGCAGGGACACTAGGTAATCGCAGTGTTCCCGCACTAATCTGCGGACGCCCTTGCCCTCCCCTCCGAGCACGATCGCCGTTGGACGGACAAAATCAGCGTCCCAATAAACCATATCACCGCCCGCCTCGGCGCCGGTTATCCATACGCCGGCCTTTTTAAGGTCCTCGAGGGTGTTCACAATATTCACGACTTTGACCACCGGCACGTACTCCAAAGCGCCGGCCGCTGCCTTGGCAACGGTCTCCGTGAGGCCCGCGGCCCTTCTTTCGGGAATGATCACTCCGTGGACCCCGGCAACCTCGGCCGTTCTAAGGATGGCGCCGAGATTTCTCGGGTCTTCAACGCCATCGAGAATAAGAAAAAGGGGGACCTGTCCCTTTTGAGCCGGGATCCGCAGAATATCATCGAGCGTGACATATTCTCGCGCCGCGGCAATGGCCAACACACCCTGGTGCAGGGCATTCGGCGCCTCGCGATTCAAGGCATCTCGGGTCGTCATTCTGACCTCGATACCCCTCCCCTTGGCAAGCCGGATGATCTCCTGAATATCTCGATCCGACTTTCGCTGCTCGACGATCAACAGCCGCTGGACAGACCTGCCGGCCCTGAGCGCCTCGGTCACGGGATTGATCCCGAATAGTTTGTCTGTTTTACCACTATGCATAAGAAGGAGGAACCTCCAATTAAAAACGACTAACTTACACCGGGGAAAAACTTTTTATCTGCGGAATCCAAAAGTAGGCGCTTCTAAGCGACGCGGATGAACGCGGATTTTAAGAAGCAGAATTGGTAACTGCTCAGGTCGGTTGCTGAGCGCTGGCGCAACAAGAGCGCGATTGCCCTTTCCCGTGTCGGTTATCAGAACATTCAGACGGCGCGGGCGAAGCGAAAGCGCCGCGACCGCTGATGATGACGGGAAAATCGATATTCCCGGCGCTCCTTGCGACGAAGCGAAGTAACCGACCTGAGTAGTTACACTCCACGTACAAAAAACTACTTCGGCTTCCACTC
>JANONA010000106.1:0-2831 GCA_031420575.1 Nitrospirota bacterium
TCCCGGTCCTTATCAAAGGGCCGCGGCGTTTTCCGCGGCGTATCGTTATATTTCGTTGAGGTCGCAAACAATATGTCAAAAGACCCGGTCACGGTTGGGTGAAGCTCCTCAGCGCCGCCACAGAGGAGGACGTCCTGCCTCCCCAGCCTGATCAGGTCGTATCCCGTGCCGATGGCATGAAGGGCCGACGCACAAGCCGCGGCCGGCGCCATGATCGTGCCGTTCAGTCCCAGGTACTGGGCCACGTTCACCGCTGCCGTGTGCGACATGCACTGAAAGAACATGGTGGAGTTCAGCCGGCTCAGGTCTTTGTTGGGCAGCATGAGCTCAAAAGCATCGTTGATGCTTTTGGCGCTCCCCATGGTCGAACCGATGACGCAGCCGATCCTCCAAAGGTCCTCGTTGGCAAGGGTAATGCCCGCATCAGCAATCGCCTCGTCGGCAGCCTGCGCCGCGAAGATGCTCATCCGTCCCATGGAACGTCGCTTCTGGCGCGGGATGCGCTTCTCGTCCCGCAGCTCGACAGGCGCGCCCACGAGGCTTTGTAAACCGGTGTACTGTTCCCAACCCTCCATGCGCCGCACGGCGCTCCGGCCTTCCTCGATCCCCTTCATAAGAGCGGGCAGGCCGTTGCCGAACGGGGAAACGACGCCCATCCCTGTTATGACGACCCGCTTTAGTGTCATACTGTCTTGCTCAATAACCTGCCGTATTGCTCTTTCCCCACCACCGCGCGACCAACGATCAGGGACGACATCATCCCGCCTATGATCCCCGGCAACAGGGAGCTCTGGCCCGCGGCAAACAGATTGTGCAACGGAAGCTTCCCGATGAGATTGAACTGTCCCATCTTCTGTTTCACGCCATAGGCGCTCCCGTCGGGGCTGTTCAGATATTCCTTGAACGTGAGCATTGAACCCGCATCCACGATCTCGAGCGTCTCCCGATACGCGGGAAAGACGCTGAAAATGTGTTCCGTGATCGTTTGAATCCGCGCCTTCTTGTAATCGAGATACTCCTGGGGCCTCTGTCCTCTCCGGGAGCCGCTCCAAGCCGAGACCTGTTCCACGAACGAAGGCTCGAGGATGCAGATCCCCTTCCCCGCACTGCCCTCCGCAACGTCCGGGCACTTGATGATGACTAAGGCCGGCATTCCTTTGTATGCGGGATCCAGCAGATTATTGACGTCCGCATCCGGGAAGAGCGACACAATTGACGCCTCGGGATTGGGATCCCTGGTTCCCGGCTTGTGCGTGGCAAAAACCGAAAAGAACCCAGCCGATGATTCGAACGATGATATGCGGCTTGCAAAGGCCTTGCTGAAATGTTTCTCCGGCAGTATTTTCAATATCTCTTTTGGGTGGATCGTGAACACACAGGAGTCGGCCAGTACCTCCTCGCCGGTATTCAGGACGAAACGGCCCACCTTGCTTCCCTGGATGTCCGCCAGTTCCGTAATAAACGTTCCGCAGCGAATATCCACGTCATAGCGCTTGAATTTGTCCTGAAAAGCCCTGACAAAGGCGTCCCCGCCGTCCTTCACGCAGGCGATGGATTCATAGAAATTAAGGACCATCCTGCTGTGGTTGGCGAAAGATATATCAATGGGCCTCACGCCGTAGCACATGGCATACCCGGACAGCAGGCCCCGCAGAAGCGCGCTCCCGGTCAGGCCCTTCAGAACCGCGTCGAGTGAAACAAAATCCTCATCCAGGCTCGGCAGCGCTATTTCGTTCTCATGGATGTTGAGCGACGGGGTCCGTCCGCAGACCGAAAGGACCATTTCAAAGTACCGATCAATAGCGCCTGTTTCTCCGGGGAAATAGCCCTTAAGCCCTTTTTTGATGTCCTCGACGCCGCTGGGAAGTTCGAACCTCTTGCCTTCTGATTCAAAAATAAACTGGTTCCCGCACGCCTCGGAAAGAAAGATCGGCTCAATGGAATCGTGAATGCCGAGGAACTTCAGGATATCGGAGAGGATGCCGCCTTCATGCAGCCCCCCGGTAAAATGGAAGCCCGTATCGAAAGGAATGCCTCTCCTGGAGAACCGCGCAAGGGAACCGCCGATATGGGGAGCTTTTTCGAGCAGCAGCACGCGGTGTCCGCTCATCGCGAGCAGAAGAGACATGGTCAGTCCGCTGATGCCGCTCCCGACCACAATATCGTCATATTTTTTCATTAGCGTCAATTCGTTAAAAAAAGTAACTACTCAGGCTGACCGCAAAGAACGCAGAGATCCCAAAGAAAAAGCTTGAATCTTAAATTTACTCAATGTTCCCGGCGTTCTCCGCTCATCCGACCTTTGCGTTCCTTGCGTTCTCTGCGGTTAACCGGTTTTTACCTGAGCAGTTACAAAAAAACGGGTTCAAAATGGAATAACGATCGATGGGGAACGCTACATCGCCAGTCCGCCGTTGATACCGATCACCTGACCGTGAATATACATATGCTCTTCCGTGCAGAGGAAGTTCACAACCGACGCCACATCGTCGACCGTTCCCACCCGGTTGAGCGGGATCAGGGGCAGGACCTGCTCCTTCGGAATTTTTTCGGTCATCTCCGTCTCAATAAAGCCGGGCGCGACCACATTCACGAATATGTTCTTTCTCCCGATCTCGCGCGCGAGCGCTTTGGCCGCGCCGATCAATCCCGCCTTCGACGCTGAATAGTTTACCTGGCCCGCCTGCCCGATCTGGCCGGACGCGGACGAAATGACGACGATGCGTCCCCTCTTCGCCTTGAGCATCGAGAAGACCACCGCGCGGGCCACGTTGAAGAACCCATCCAGGTTCGTGGAAAGGACCGAGTTCCACTCATCCTTGGTCATCCAC
>JANONA010000107.1:0-4732 GCA_031420575.1 Nitrospirota bacterium
CTGGCCTGCTCGATGACCATTTTAGAATCTCATGCAAAGCAGAAACCAATGCAGCGGGTTTCTTAACATTCATGACTATCTCCGACGGAGTAACTATGAGTTACAAATCAATCTCGCCCGAACCTAATGCTTTAAGTTCCAGTCCTTCAATCTCCTGCAGCGTTTTACCCGCAATCCCCTGCAGGTCACCATACATACCTACAGTCGCCTGCATTACTCGATCTATCTGTTCCTCGCGTTTGGCCCACTGTTTCGTAATTACTTTCTTCTCTTTATCAAGGTCCTCCTGCATAGAAGAGAACGCTTCAACAATGGCTTGGACGCGTTGGCGGAAACGTGGACCCGTAAGATACTCGTAAACCATCTCAGTCTTTGTCTGCTGTCCTTCGGTAGCCTTCCGGGCTGCCGCAACCTCGATCAGCGTCTGGCGAAGCGTTATAGCGACGGGGAGCGCGGCCCTTGGATGGGTCACCCACACTCCTTCGATCAAATCGAACGTCTCCACATCCTTTGGGAGGGCTTGGCTGACGATTACCGCGATTTCCGCCTTAGCAGCCCGCTGGTCTTCACGGAGTTTCGGAAGCCATGTGTCGCTCCAGTTCTTGGTTCGTTTGGCCTCCCACAGGATCGTACCGCAAGCCTGACCGAGCGACCCAATAACACGCTGCAATATGTCGCCGCCATGCTCACCCTTCGGCACTGGTTCGATGATATCGCGGGGAAACTTTGCACTCAGCAGCCCTTCCAGCTCAAGCTCCTGAACTTCACCCTGAAGTTGCTGCGACCCTTGCTCGGCCCTCCGCTTGAGGTCCTCAATCTGTTTCTGCATTGAGGTGATGGTATGTTCTTTTTCCATCACCTTGAGTTTCATCTGCTCCTCAGTCTCTTTGCGCGCCTGGTCGCGCGTGGCGGTAAGACCCTCCTGAATCCGTTTTTCGACCGTCAATTCCATTTCGCGCTTGGCATCATCAAGCTCACGTTCTTTCCGGATCAGGGCTGCTTGCGCCTTTTGTGCCTCGGCGAGCTTTTCGTCCCGCTGTTTAAGGATGTCTTGAAGATCACATAGCTCCTTTGCTTTTTGCTCAAGGTCGGTCCCTAGAGCAAGCTTGGCTTTTTTCGCCTCCTCGGCGGCGATCTTTCCGCGTTCCGACCGCACCTTGTCCGCAACCTGATCATCTATGCTTTCTTTCGCCTTAGACAGAGCCTCTTCCTTCTCACGAAGCGTGCTCTCGCGTTTTGCGATGTCAGCATCTTTCTTGGATAAACGCTGCTCATATTCACGGCGCGTTGATTCAATGAGAGGCGCGGCAAGGGTTTCGTTGAGTTTAATCTCGGTCTTGCATTTTGGGCAAATGATCGTGGGTTCAGTCATGGGTCACGTCCCTGGTCACTATCAATTCAGTTCTTCAAACTTCTAAGATACTCCACCAGATGATGCACCTTCGTTGATGGATTGTCCGTCTGCGCGGCAGCCTGATGATTCTCCAACAACTTTGCATTCTTCACCGCTTCATCAATAAGTTCCTTGGTCGCATCGAATATTCCGGAATTCCCCTTTGCATATCCGGCAATATGCCCATTCAAATCCCGAATGAGATTATCGCATGGTGAATTGCCTCCTGATGAACCGTACTGCCGGGTCGTATATCCGAAGTGGAGCAATAGCCAGAGCTCAAAACACGGTATTGATACTTTCGCCTTGAACTTGCCCTTATACTTCTCGTTCAATCCATTTATCTTCTGCAACGCGTCGTTATAGGTTGTGTGCGAATCCCTGTCGAAAACGACAAACACATGGTCATACCCCTGCTTTTCCGGATCGCGTTTTCTCTCCCTAACAAACTCCTCTTCGGCCGCATTCACGAGGCTCAAAGGATCAGTGCCCTTGTGTCCTTCGTGGATCACGATGTTTTCCCTGTTCAAGCGCAAATAGATGCGGAGAGCCTTGAAGTAATTCGGTTCCGTCTTTACCCCCTCACATATAATCAATACGACTTCGTGCGCAGAGCGAAGATTTTTCTGACGAGTCAGATCCCGTTCGCGACGAATGCGCCTTTTATGGAAAAGATCGTCCGTACCCATCAGAATGCGAAGTCTCCGATGAAAGGCAGCGCTCCATAGCGCCCCTTGAGATAGCCTCGCTCGAAGGCTTCGTTCTTCCGGGGACTGAATTCCAGCAGGGAATACAATCTTGTCGCGCCCTGCGCGTCCTTCTCCGCGAACCAGATTTGGTCTCGGCGATAAATATCCGGATCAAGCAGGGTGGTATCGTGCGTGGTGATGATGAGTTGAGCGTTCTTATTGTTTGTCTTTGTATTGTGGAACAATCCGACAAGATGCCGCACAAGCAGCGGATGCAGGCTCGTATCAAGCTCGTCGATGACCATCACCTTTCCCTGGGCCAGCACATCGAGCCACGGACCGGCGAAAGCAAACAGCTTTTGCGTTCCTTGTGATTCCTCGTTCAGATCGAGCGAGACTGTCCCCTTGTCGGTGTTGTGAACGAATTTGACGGCGGTAAGCTCCTTATCGCGCATATCATTGATCATTTTTTCGCGCAGCTCGGGAATAAAGACCTGCGGAACCATGGTCGGATTGAAAAGCTGCTTTTCCAAATTGATATTAACGATGCTGATGTCCGCCGCGTTCATGAACGACATGATGAGCCGTTTCTCGCTCTCGGAAGCGCAGCGATCGATCGTGAACTGCAAGTTGATATTGATTCCCGGCAAGATGACGACGAGTTTGTTTGCAAACCAATTGAATACAGGCTTCAGTTGTTCATTGTTCAACTGAATAGCAGTCGAGAGGAAAAGGGCATTCGACCGGGTCGCCGTCTTGATAATTTCCTTCTGTCCGGCAAAATTCCTACTGAACTGCCAGTCATACGTCGCCGTTTCCTTGTTCAGCACACGCTCGAACCATTTCTGAGGCTTGCCTTCGGGGTAGGCAACAAGCCACTCTTCCGTGATTCTCTGCGGAGTTGCAGCAAAACCGTACTGATACCGCGTCCCTTCGCTCAGAAAAGTAATTTCAAATTCCGACGGCCCCTGGGCACTCTCAGTGGCAAAAAGGAACGGCGTAACGGGGATCGGCTGTCCTTCCTGCAGGGCCGAGAAGGAATTCAGAACGAGGAACTGCATGACCCCGAGCGCTCGGATCGTGTTGCTCTTGCCCGAGGCATTTGCCCCGTACATGACGGCAGATCGGACCAACGAGGGCAGCCGACCAATCTCGGTCTGAAATGTATTGGACTCATCAAGCTCCCCGCCCTTGGCAGCCGCCAGGCTGAGAATCTGTTTCTGTCTAATGGATCTGAAATTAGATACTGAAAATTCAATTAACATGTAACACCTCATACGTTTTTACATGAATATTTGCATAAAAAACGCATAATGTCAATAAAAATTACACAATAAGTGTATTAGTACTATGTAGTTATGCACTGCTTGGCCCACATGTCTACCAACTCATTGTATTGTTGATGATTTGTTATGTGAATAAATTCTACCACTTCAATCAATTGCTAATAATGGGCTTCTCACCTATGGACGTAGCTCATTGAATGAGCCAGCGAATTGTGAACAGATGCTCCTGTCGGCTCTCTTGGGTCAATTTTCCCTCAATATCGCTGATGAGCTTCTCTCTCTGCCGATCGATCTCATCCTGCGCCTCAAACAACGACTTTCTCTTCTGACTACGATGTGCTTCCAGCGCTTTGATCTGCTTCTGGCCTACAAGCTTCTCTTCCAATGTCAACGAAGCAGTTGCCGCACGCCTTGCCTCCCTGATCTGCCGGTCAAGATCCTTGATCTCCCGCTCCAGCCCCAGCTTCAGGTCATCCGCCCACCCGTCCAGCTTTTCCGCTTCAGCCTCGAAATACCTCGCATTTTTCTCGGAGATGCCCTTTTGAATGGCAATCTGCCGCTGTTCTGTCAGTGACCGCAGTCTGTCATTATTTGGCGTTTCTGTCAACGGAGAAACAGCCTTCGCCGGTAAGGACAGAAGCCTTTGTGCCAGCTCTTCCTCAAGAATCTGACCATCTTCTGTAATGGCTGCACAAATAACATGATCTTCCGCCTGGTCGAGAGACTCAACCGTAAAGAGGCTCAGCAAGAGTTCTCCCCGTTTGCCGATATACGGTTCCAGCCTGCTTACCTTGCCTTCATGTCCACTATAGTCGAATATGATCTCTGCAGGAGGTACGTCGCGCCCTTTGGCCTTTTCAAAAATATTGGCTGCAAGCGGATGGCTAAGCCGGTAAAGATGAGCTTCGCCCGAACGCCTGGGCAATTCATAAAGACCGGTCGGGATATCGCCGGCAAAGGGGCAGGATTTCAGCCGAAATGCCGAATCATCCAGAAACTCCGCGTGATCCTTCAATTCATACCGCGTGAGCTGCATGAGCAAACGCTCGTAGCGGTTAAGGTACTGCCGGGAGCTTTCGTCGCTCAACCGAAGCTTCTCCCGAACTTCATCGTCGAAGTTTTCAAGAAGCTGGCGGCGCGTGCGGGTCATTGCCTCGTCGATCTGGATATTCAGCTCAAGCTGAAGCTGATCGAATGACGTTTTTATCTCCTCGGGCGTGCGGCAGCGCTGGTAGATATCTGCGATGCGCTTTTCGAAATCCACTCCGGATTCAATTGCGCCCAAAACCTCATCGCTTGCGCCGAAAACTCCTTCGAACAGCATGAACTTCTCGGAAAGGATCTGAAAGACGCGCTGGTCAGCC
>JANONA010000108.1:0-5698 GCA_031420575.1 Nitrospirota bacterium
TCTCACATTCTTTCCGGCGCATTGACCCCGAGGATATTGAGCGCGCTCTGGATCACCGTTTTCACCTGCTTCATGAGAAAAAGCTTCACCGCCGTCCGTTTGAGGTCCTCGGTAATCACCCGGTGCTTGAAATAGTAGTTGTGCAGCAGGCCGGCCAGGTCCTGAAGATAGAACGTAAGCCGGTGCGGCTCATAGGCCAGCGCCGCCTCTTCTATGACCTCGGGATATTTCGCAAGCGCCTTGATGACGTTCTGTTCCTCTTCGAGATCGAGGAGCGAAAGATCAACCGCATCGCTCTTCGGGACGTTGATCTTCCTGGTCTCGGCCTCGCGGAACAGGCTTGCGAGCCGCGCATGCGCGTACTGCACGTAGTACACCGGGTTCTCGCGCGACTGCTCCTTGGCGATGTCGAGATCGAAGTCCAAGTGACTGTCTGACCGGCGCGTGAGAAAAATATACCGTGCCGCGTCGCTGCCCACGTCCTGCACCACGTCCCGGAGCGTCACGAAGTTCCCCGCCCGCTTGGACATGGGCACAGGCTGGCCGTGTCGCACGATCGAGACGAGTTGGACAAGCAGCACATGGAGCGAATCCCGAGGATGGCCGAAGGCCTGGATCACCGCCTGCACGCGCGGGATGTATCCGTGGTGGTCCGCCCCCCAAATATTCACGAGCGTCTTGAATCCCCGGCCAAGCTTGTTCCGATGATAGGCAATGTCCGTTGCGAGATAGGTGTAGCTCTTGTCCTTCTTCGTCACCACGCGGTCTTTATCGTCACCGAACGTGGTCGAGCGCAGCCACAAAGCACCGTCCTGCTCAAAGCAGTTCCTGCTCTCCAGCAGTTCATCGATGGACTGCCGCACGGAGCCGTCCTTGAGCAGCGCTGCTTCGCTGAACCAGGTGTCGAAGCGCACTCCAAATGCCTCGAGGTCGGTCCTGATGTCGGCCAGCATGACCTCTTTGCCGTAGTCGCCGAACTGCTGAACACACTCTTCGAAGGGCACGTTCAAATACTTGTTCCCGTGGAGTTTGGTGAAGCCCTGGGCAATCTCTTCGATGTAGCTGCCGTGGTATCCGTCCTCGGGGAAGGCCGCGTTGTTGCCGAGCGCCTGCTGGTACCGCGCATAGACCGACTGGGCAAGGAGCCGTACCTGCCTGCCCGCGTCGTTGATATAGAACTCGCGGCTGACGTCGTATCCCACGGCAGCGAGGAGGTTCGCCAATGCGTCGCCGATCGCCGCGCCCCGGCCGTGGCCGACGTGAAGCGGTCCGGTTGGGTTCGCGCTCACGAATTCCAGGAGCACCCGCTCTCCCTTCCCGATGTTCTTCAGTCCGTAGGAGGCGCCTTCAGCGTCTATTTCAAAGAGCGTCTTCTTCCAGCGGTCCCGCTTGAAGGTAAAATTAATGAACCCCGGTCCCGCTATCTCGGTCTTCTCGATGACCCCGTCTTCGTCCTGGATATTGGCAACGATGAGCTCGGCGATCTTCCGGGGAGGCATGGACTCGGACTTCGCCAGGGTCATGGCAAGCGTGGTAGCGAGGTCTCCGTGGCTCTTTTCCCTCGGGGTGTCGAGCGTGATTGCCGGCTGCGCTTCAAGCTTCAGTTCGCCCTTTTCCCTGGCCCGGGCAAGGGCCTGGAGCAGGATTTCAGTCAGGGTTTGTTTCATCGATGATTGCGTTTTCCTCGGGGTTTACCCCGTTAGAGAAAGCCGCCGACTCCTGTCAACGGCACATATTATTCCCCGGATTGTGGTTCAAAGCCGCAATCTTATATCGTTAAAGAACGAAATTCTCTAACGGGGTAAACAAGTGAGGAAGTATATCGTATCTTTGAAAAAAGTCAATTAAATAATCCCTTTATGATGCCACAATTGACGAAGCTGTTTTTTCTCATAAAAGAGAAGGGTGATTTTCAGGGGATAAAATTTTCGCGTTGAGTGATTACGTGAACACCGTAGTTTACAGAGAGACTTGACAGGCAACCTGATATTTTCGCAGAGACTTGATCCCCCTGCGTGACCGGCGCATGGTCATACAGAGCGTCATGCCTGGCATAACCAAAGAAATGCCGCACGCTTGCATAGCCTGCGGCATACGACGCAAAAATGTGGGGCACAGAACGGCGCAGACCCGCGAAACCTTAATAATCAAAGGTGAACCATCAATAATCCGCGGATTCAATAGCCCTTTGTCAAATAAAAAATCCACGGCTTATGCATGGGCATTCGGGAGCGAGGGGGACGTTGTTGCACCCGTTGCGTGGCGGTTTAATCGCATCATCATGCCGCCTTCTCCAATCTGGTGAGCGCCCGCGTGACGGTCGATGTACACACGCCAGGGTTCCGGGCTATCTCCGCGGACGTCAGCCCAAGTTCTTCTGCGCCCCTTCGAGCGATCTTCTCCCGTACATTGCGTACGATCATCCGCTTGCTGCCATTCTTAAGTTCCTTCTCGCTGATCCGCGCGGTTTTGCATTCCTTCTCGATGATGCCCGTGATGGTCAATCCCTTCCGCTTGATTTTGAACTGGCGTATCTGCTTTTCCTCGGCCTCTTTGAAAATGGAGATAATTATCTTCTTCGCATAGGATGTTCTGTCTCTTCCGTTTACGCCTTTTTATGATGGAGTCTTATTTCAAGGCGCATGTCGAGCGCATCCGCCATCTTCTTGATCGTCTCCAACGTCGCCTTGCTGAAGGCCCCGCGTTCGAGCCTTGAAATTACGCTCTGCTTTGTGCCTACTCTCCGGGCAAGCTCCGCCTGCGAGATACCCGTCTTCTCCCTTGCCTTAATCATGGCCTTGAGTACCTGAAACTCCGGGTCAAGGTCTTCCCATGCCTTCTTGAACTCCGGATTCTTCATCTGTTCGGCGATATACTCTTTTAGTGTCCTTCCTTTCATGACTTACCTCCGTAACGCTCTATAAAATCCATCATCCTCTTCTCCGCAAGCTCGATCTCTCTTTCGGGAGTTTTGTCCGTCTTCTTTAAAAAGCCGTGCAGCAGAACAAAGCGCCTTCCGGTAAAGGTGAAGTAAAAAACACGGACATGCCCTATATTGTCCTTTACCCGTAGCTCCCTGAGCTTGCCCCTGATCTGCCTGGTATACGGTTCTTTTAGAAGAACGCCATATTCGGCCAGCAGGTCGATCAGCTTCACAACTTTTACCCTTGTCTTAATCGGAAGATCGTTCAAGAACTCCGTCAACGGCTCTCTGCCGTTTATGTCTTTATAAAATTCGATCACCCATGCCATGAAAACAATATAGCATATAAGTGATAATGATGCAAGCATTACTTTTTGCAGTAAAAAATATGCCGGTACATCGTTCACAGCCTGATTTTCATTGTATTAACGTTGATCTCTAATGAGCGCTTTTATATTGCATTTAAGCGGTTAAAATGGCTCTCAACCTCACGCATACACATAAGTAGTTGCAATTGAACGATGTCGTGGCAGTTAAATCTATGCACGATGTCCTGGCAGTTAACAGTTAAAATTTATTGTGAGTCAATTCGGAGGATGGAATATCCCTTTACTTAAACCATCCCCTGTGGTATGTTTTAACAAACACGTGGGGGTCGGCATGTGGGTCCAGATGAATGTAAATACCATCCTCTTCGACAGCAGGAACAGCAGCTACATCGTCGTGCTCAGGGATGAAACAGGGAGAAAAGTCCTCCCCATCTGGATCGGGGCGGCGGAGGGTAACTCCATCGCCCTGGCCATGAGCAATGTAAAAGCGGCCCGCCCCCTCACCCATGATCTGATTGTCGGCATCTTCGACCGCTTAGAGATCGAGATCGCCCGGGTGGTCATCAGCGATCTCATCGACAATACCTTCTACGCCTCGCTCTACCTCCTGCACAACAACAAGGAATTCCACATCGATTCCCGGCCCAGCGACGCCATCGCGATCGCCATCCGCATCAACGCGCCCGTCTTTGTGGAAGAGGAAGTGATCGCCAAGCAGAATTCCTCGACGATCGACACCTGGATGAAAAACCTCGGGGAGAGCGGCGGAACGGAATATAATGCGTAGCGTTTTTGCCGCTCTCAACGCGGCAAAAACGCAATTGCAAATTGCAAATTAGAAATCGGTGCGTAAACAATCGGACGTTGTGGTTTGCTGCCTTTTGTGCAAACCATAAAGTCTAAACGTTCTTGGCCTGGGTGGGAGGCTGGTTTTACCGGCTTAAAAGTGCGCTCTACCTGGAAGGAAACCGCCTTCCCTTTCCTGGTCTTTGCAACCGTCTCTTTTACGGCAATTTACTGCTGACATCCTTCGCAATAAGGTCAAGCGGGACAAGAAAATATCGGAGGCCGTGGAGAAGGATGCCTACTCGCAAAGGCAAATAGCCGATCACTTCGGCCTTCATTACGCAACGATAAGCCGAATTATGACTGCGCGCTGAGAATGCTAATAGTAAAGACCTGACCTGATCCCAAGTCCTCGCTACTCAAGGCAGACAACCAGACGTTTTTTGAATATTCTTGCGATCCTGTCCAGAAATTCAAACGACGGCATACGGGTATCGTTTGGATTTTCAAGCCGCGAAATTACTTGCTGACGTGTTTTGATCTCTTTTGCCAGCTGCGTTTGCGTCAAATGATGGGCCTTTCTCAGGGCTACGACCTCTTGCGCGATTTTTCTTTTTGCAGAGGCCTGTTCAAAATGAATCCTGAACTCCCGGTTTTTAAAATGCTTTTCAAGATGTTTATCAAGATCGCTTTTCATTGTTATCCTCCGACAAGCGTATTCATCCGCTGTTTCGCCACTTGTATTTCTCTGGCCGGGGCCTTTGCCGTCTTCTTTAGATATGCATGGAGCAGGACCATCACATTCCCTTTCAGCACGACGTAGAATATGCGGTGTTGATTCCCACGTAGCCGTAATTTCAATTCCCAGAGCTTGCCTTCGATCTGCCGGAATTCTACCCCGATTGCATTCGTGCCGTTCTCCTGTACACCCTGCAAGAGCGCGAATATCTCCGCCCGTTCTTCACTGTTTCTGATGGTGTCAATGTAACGTTCGACCGGCGACTTTCCTGATTCTGCTCGCCAGTAGTTTACGCGAAATCGCATATGATAAGATACAACCTTATGGTTGTAATGTCAAGAGAGGAAATACGTGGGGCTGATGAAGGTGATATATAGAATAAGCGGCAGAAAAAATGCAGGCCGGAATGGCCTGCATTGAATCCAGGAGCGAGCGTATACCCCGGAGCTTGCTGCGGGGAGCTTTAATACTTAGATGTACCGAGGAACTCTTGGTTTCGGGAATGCCGGCAACAAGTCAATGATTATAGTCGAACGCCGAGTATTCCAACGCCACGTGCAAAGTCAAACATTAAAGACCTGACCGTTCGCAGTAACAACTGATTATCTCGCGGGTTCAAGTCCCGCCCGAGGAGTTGTCCGTACGCCTTGGTAGCACGAGGGAGCGGCGTCTGAGCAATCAGAGGTCGTGAGTTCCCAAACGGCAAAGCCGCAGGCCGCAGCGAAAGCGAACCTACACGTAGCCCCGTAACTTATTCGGAGATGCCGACCTTGTGGTCAAATGGGGAAGGCCGATGCGCACGGATTCAGACAACGGAAACGATCTGTGTAATCTCCCGGGGTAGCAGGGGCGGCATGCAGCGGAAGATGATTAGTCCAGTGCTGGAGACCCGATGCAGTGATGTTCGGAGGAACATCAACC
>JANONA010000109.1:0-3012 GCA_031420575.1 Nitrospirota bacterium
ATGCTTGTGGTCAAGGTCGGCGGCCCGGCCTACCGCATCGGCATGGGCGGCGGCGCTGCCTCGTCCATGATCCAGGGCGAAAACGTCGCCGTGCTTGACTTTAATGCGGTGCAGCGCGGCGACGCCGAGATGGAGCAGAAAATGAACCGCGTGATCCGGGCCTGCGTGGAACTGGGGGAGCAGAACCCGATCCAGAGCATCCATGACCAGGGCGCGGGCGGCAACTGCAACGTGGTGAAGGAGATTGTGCATCCGGCAGGGGCGAAGATCGAGCTCCGGAAGATCATTGTGGGCGATGCCACGCTCTCGGTGCTCGAGCTCTGGGGCGCCGAGTATCAGGAGCAGAACGCGCTCCTTCTGAAACCGGAGCACGAGGAACTCTTCCGTTCGCTCTGCGAGCGCGAGAAAATTCCCGTGGCGATCATCGGCACGATCACGGGCGATGGCTATATCGTTCTGTATGATGAGCTCGATAACTCCACGCCCGAGCACCTTGAGCTTGCCAGGGTGCTGGGCGACATGCCACAGAAGGTGTTTACGCTCGACCGGAAAAAAACCGTGCTCAAGCCCCTCGAGCTTCCGAAGGACCTTACGGTGCGAAAAGCGCTGGACCGCGTGCTCCGGCTCGTTTCCGTCGGGTCCAAGCGTTTTCTGACGAATAAGGTTGACCGTTCGGTCACGGGCTTGATCGCGCGCCAGCAATGCGCCGGACCGCTCCAGCTCACGGTTTCCGACGTGGCGGTAATCGCCCAGTCGCACTTCGGGCTGACCGGCGCCGCTATTTCGATTGGGGAGCAGCCGATCAAGGAATTGATCGATCCCGCTGCCATGGCCAGGATGAGCGTCGGCGAAGCGCTCACCAATATCGTCTGGGCCCGGGTTAGCGCGCTCGAAGATATCCGCTGCTCGGCAAACTGGATGTGGGCGCCGAAACTTCCGGGCGAGGGGGCGAGGCTCTATGATGCGGCCGTGGCCATGCGCGACGTAATGATCGAGTTCGGTATGGCTGTTGACGGCGGCAAGGACAGCCTTTCCATGGCAACAAAAGTCACCAATCCCGATGGTTCTCACGAGACCGTGAAATCGCCGGGCGCGCTTGTGATCTCCGCCTACGTTACCTGCCCGGACATCACCAAGACCGTGACGCCGGACCTCAAGGCGCCGGGCAAAAGCAAAATTCTTTTTATCGATCTCGGCAATGGCCGTAACCGCCTCGGCGGCTCGGCGCTTGCGCAGGTCTTCGGCCAAGTAGGAGATAGTTCGCCGGACCTCGACGATCCCGAGCTGATGACCAGGACATTCAATGCCCTCCAGACACTCGTTGCCGATGAACTGATCCTGGCCGGCCATGACCGCTCTGACGGCGGACTCGCGACCACCCTGCTCGAGATGGCCTTTGCCGGAAACTGCGGCCTCGAGATAGATCTGGGTAAGCAGAAACAGGACGATGCCCTCGCCGCTCTCTTCTCCGAAGAGCTTGGCCTTGTCATGGAATACCTTCCCTCAGAAGAAGCAAGGATATTCGCCGTGCTCGACAAGGTAGCCGTGCCCTATCAAGTAATCGGAAAAACAACATCAGATAAACGGATCGTCTTTTCACTCAAAACTCAAAACTTAAAACTCAAAACTGTCTTAAACGAGGACATGCGCGTACTCCGGGACATATGGGAAGAGACGAGCCACGAGCTTGATCTTCTCCAGCGAAACCCCGAGAACATCCGCGAAGAGCGCAAGAACATCTACGACCGCAAAGGTCCGTCCTTTGTCATTCCCTTCACGCCGGTGCAGACGAGTGATGAGCTCTTCCGCGGCGCAACGAAACCCAAAGTCGCGATCATCCGCGAAGAGGGGAGCAACGGCGACCGTGAAATGGTCTCGGCCTTCTTCCTTGCCGGGTTCGAACCCTGGGACGTGACCGTGACAGACCTGCTCGAAGACCGCATCACCCTCGATCAGTTCAGGGGCGTGGTGTTCGTCGGCGGTTTCAGCTATGCCGACGTGCTCGATTCAGCAAAAGGCTGGGCAGCATCCATCCGGTTCAACAAAAAGGTCTGGGACCAGTTCGAGAAATTCTATCACCGGCCTGATACCTTCAGCCTCGGCGTTTGTAATGGCTGTCAGCTTATGGCATTATTGGGATGGGTCCCGTGGCGTGGGATCGCGGACGAGCTTCAACCGCGCTTTATTCACAATAAATCAGGCCGCTTCGAGTCCCGCTTCTCGACCGTGAAGATATTAAAGAGTCCGTCGATCATGCTGCAGGGCATGGAGAATTCCGTGCTCGGCATCTGGGTAGCCCACGGTGAAGGCCTGGCCTACTTCCCGGACAATAAGGTGTTCAATGAGTGCGAACAGGGACTTGCGCCGATCCGCTACGTGGATGATGAATCAAAAATCACCGAATCCTATCCCTTCAATCCCAACGGCTCGCCGACCGGCATTGCCGGCCTCTGCTCCCCCGATGGCCGCCACCTCGCCATGATGCCGCACCCCGAACGCGCGGTGCTCACGTGGCAATGGGGCTGGATGCCGGAGGAGATGAAGAAGTCTCTCGAAGCCTCTCCCTGGCTCACGATGTTCCAGAATGCGCGCGAGTGGTGTGAGAAAAAATAATCGTAACTGCTCAGGTCAAAACACAAACCTTGTGCAACCACGGAGGCGCCCCGACAAGTCGGGAGGCACGGAGGAAAATCCTTAATTTTCAATTCGCCTTTCTCCATGATGAGCTTCTCCGCGCGAGACAAGCTCGAAGCGCATACGCGTAGAAACAACGGCGCCGTGGTCCCGTCCCAATGTCCCTTACTCCAGCGAAACGATAAAGCTTCCCGGGTACCCGCGATTGGAGAATTCTTCTTCCGCTTTTTCCGCGGAGCTCAATGATGAATATTTTCCGGCGTAGACCCGGTAGAAGTTGTCCCCATTGATATTCGTCAGGTGAATCTCCGAAAAGCCGAAGAGCTTCCTCATTTCCCCGGACAAGCGCTGCGCATTGCTGTATTCCTTGAACGAACC
>JANONA010000110.1:0-6641 GCA_031420575.1 Nitrospirota bacterium
TTACTTCGAATGGCTGCCGGCCGGGTTCTACGACGTGAGTCAGGGCGGGGGGGCCATGCATCGGGGCGCCTCCATCATCACGCACATCTACTATGGCTTCGATCTTAAGAACATGTTCGTGCGCCTCGACCCGAGCGGGAACCTCAGTGATGAGAAGGCAGCGGAGCTTGCGTTCTTCATTAACTTCCTGAACCCCAAAGGCCTCGACGTGGAAGTTCGGGTCGCGCCGCTGGAGCGACGGGTAAGCGCAACGCTCTCTCGCGGCGAGAACGGCGCCCGGAACCAGGTCGCCGTGATCCACATGGTCGCCGCGAACGATATCATCGAGCTCGCCGTGCCCTTCGACCTGCTCGGCGTACAGCCTAACGACGAGATCCAGCTCTTCGTCACCGTTGAGCACGCGGGTTCGGAGGTCGAAAAGTGGCCCTACCGCGGGTACATCCAGTTCAAGGTCCCGACCGACGACTTCGAGGCCATGATGTGGCAGGTGTAACCATACTAGCCGCCGTGGATGAATATCTTGGTTCGTTGTAGAAGCGCGCCAGAAAATTAGGGGGGATCATTTGCTTCTAAAGCTCGGAAAACACGGAATCAACATCATCGGCGGACTTATTCTGGTGGTGTTGACGTTGGCAGCGGGTATTTCCGTCTATGTCGTGATGCAGCGGCAAGCGGAGTCCATACTCAGCAAAAGCCTTGAGGCATCGCTGCAGAGCAACGTGCGTTTGTTTGAAAGCCAGATTGATCAAGCAATGGCCAACACGCAGGCAGTGACTACCCGCCCTTTTCCGATTCAAAATCTGCAATTGCTTGAATCGGAACCAGACAATGCCACAGCAAAGGTCGAACTACAGCGGATCGTCCAATCATTTCTGCTGGCCGGCTTTACGGGGGTGTCTTTTTACGATGTCGGTGGTCATGAAGTGGCACGTGAGGGGCACTATTCCCAGAAGCATGATCTGCGCATCCCCCTGAAAACAAAAGACCGCGCATTCTTGTTGTGGGATGGACAATTCATTCTGCAGGTCAGTGGGGATATCCTCAATCAACAGGGGCGCCGCATTGGCATGGTTATGACGGAATCCTATTTGCCACAGCTGACCCTTGCTTTTGCCGATGCAGCGTCAATCGGGAAAACCGGCGAATTCGCCGTGTGCGCGCCATTGGCAGACGACGAAAACAATATGGACTGTTTCCTGAACGGGATTTCCGGAAAAGTGTTCAAGCGTTTTCCCCGTGTGGTCGAGGGTAAACCGTTGCCGATGAATTATGCCTTGAGCGGGGAAACCGGCATTATCCTTGCCAAGGGTTACCGGCGGGAACAGGTGGTCGCGGCCTATGCGCCGGTGGGCTCGTTCGGCCTCGGCATGGTGATGAAAATAGACCAAGTGGAAATGTATTCCCCGGTGACCGAGCAGTTGAAGTTCATCGTGCCGCTGCTGGCGGCTCTGGTGCTTGTCGGCATGCTGCTGCTGAATTTTATGGTGAGGCCTCTGGTGCGCAAGCTGGTCGAAAGCGAGGAGCGTTTGTGCGCCATTATCGAGGCGGAACCGGAGTGCGTGAAGATCGTGGACGCAGAAGGAAGGCTCGTGCAGATGAATGCCGTGGGGCTCGCCATGATAGAGGCGGACAGTCTTGACCAGGTTCAGGGGATCAGCGTTGTCGAATTAGTGGTTGCTTCGCAGCGTGAAGCCTATCGCGCCTTCGAGGCAAGCGTGCTGGACGGAAAGAGCGCGGCCATCGAGTTTGAGATTACCGGGTTGAAGGGAACACACCGCTGGATGGACAGCCACGCCGTGCCGCTTCCCGATCAGCAGGATGGCCGCCCGCAAATGCTGGCGATCACCCGCGATGTTACCGAGCGCAAGAAAGCCGAGGGGGAAATCCGCCAGCTCCACATCGAACTGCACCAGTTCAAAAACACGCTCGACCAGACGCTGGATTGCGTCTTCATGTTCCACCCGGATACGCTGCGTTTCACCTATGCGAACGAAGGCGCGAAGCGGCAAACAGGCTACAGCGAAACCGAGCTGATGCAAATGACACCGCTGGACATCAAGCCCGAGTTTACCCGGGAGCGATTCCAGCAAATGCTGCAGCCATTGATCGAGGGTGTGCAGTCGGCGCTTACTTTCCAGACTCTCCACCGCCACAAGGACGGACATGACGTGCCGGTGGAAATCTTTCTCCAGCTCGTCCGCCTGGAGGGTCAGGACCCGCGTTTTGTGGCTATGGTGAGCGACATCAGTGAACGCAAGCAAACGGAACAGCGCATTGCGCACTTGGCGAGCCATGATGCGCTGACCAATCTGCCTAACCGTAATCTGCTGCAGGATCGCATCCGACAAGCGCTGATACATGCGCGCCGTAATGGCAGCCAGGGAGCGGTGCTGTTTATTGATCTGGATAAGTTCAAAGTCATCAACGATTCGATGGGCCACGATGTCGGCGATCTCCTGCTGAAACAGGTTGCGCAAAGGCTCGTATCCAGCCTGCGCAGCCAGGATACGGTGGCGCGCCAGGGCGGGGATGAGTTTATCGTGGTGTTGCACAGCGTCGCCAATGCCCAGGTTGCGGGAACTATGGCGCAGAAGCTGCTGGACGCTTTGCTGTTGCCTTGCCAGATCGAGGGCAAGGAATTGTACATCAGCGCCAGTATCGGCATCGCCGTGTTCCCTGACGATGGGGAAGATGCGGATACGCTGCTGAAGCACAGCGATACCGCGATGTACCATGCCAAGGAAGCCGGACGCAACAACTGCCAGTTCTTTGCGCGGCGGATGAATCAGTTGGCGGTGGAAAAACAGGCGTTGGAGACTTATTTACGCCATGCATTGGAGCGCAACGAACTGCTGCTGCATTATCAGCCGATAGTAGACATGGCCAGCGGCAAACTGGCGGGACTGGAGGCATTGCTGCGCTGGCAGCATCCCGAGCAGGGTTTGATTCCGCCGCTCAAGTTTATCCCGTTGGCCGAGGAGACCGGGTTGATCGTGCCGATCGGCGAATGGGCGCTGCGGTCAGCCTGCATGCAGTTGAAAGCATGGCAGGACCAGGGGTATGACGTGCCGCAACTGGCGATCAATCTCTCCGTCAAGCAATTCCGGCAGAAAACGCTGGCTGAAACCATTGCGCGCATTCTGGACGAAACCGGTGTGGAGGCGCGTTTCGTGGAGCTGGAGATTACCGAAAACGTCTTTATTGACAACTCTGATGAAATGGTCGAGACACTGCTCACGCTGAACGATATGGGGCTGAAGCTTTCCATTGACGACTTCGGTACCGGCTACTCCAGCCTGAGTCACCTGAAGCGTTTTCCGATAGACACGCTGAAGATCGACCGCTCCTTCGTGCAGGACATTGTCACCGATCCGGACGATGCATCGATTGTTGCGGGCATTATCGGCCTGGCTCACAGTCTGCGGATGAAGGTAATCGCTGACGGCGTGGAAACAGAAGCGCAGCGCGCCATTCTGGCACTGCAAGGCTGCGACCAGTATCAAGGTTATTATTTCAGCAAGCCGCTGCCGGCCTCGGAGATCGTCACCAAGCTGCAGCGGCGCCAGACTTAGTTAGTTCGTGTCTGAACGAAAACCCGAAAACCCATTGATAGCCCGTGTTAAAAACGTATTTATGAACCTGAAGATAGTCGTTTTTTAGGGCTTTTTGCCGACCCTGCGCCGTCCTTTTCCCAGCCCGACTGCAACTGGCGCGAGCAGCGACCCTACGGCGGATACTGTCGGGGGTCGCGGTGGGGATGGTACGGGGCAAAAAATCCCATCAAAACCGTCGAAGAAGCGCGAAAGCTTTTAAAGCGGTATTTTGAAGGCGAGGACGTGGTTATCGGCAGGATCACTGAGCGCGAATGGTAGTTTGAAGCCGAGATCAAGGATAAAAAAGACAACGTGCTTGACCGGGTGATCGTCGACAAACGGACGGGCAGGATACGGTCGATTTATTAGCCTGAGGAGGAACATATTATGATGGGTCCTAATTGCTGGTGGGGCTGGCCGGGGCATTTCTTCGGCTGGCCTCTGGGTATGATCGTGGGCGTTATTTTCTGGGGAGCGGTGATATACGGGATTTTTATTCTATTTTCGCGGCTGGCAAAGCGACCGACGGAGGATGCCGGAAAACAGGAAACGCCGCTGGAAATCTTAAAGAGACGATACGCCTCTGGTGAGATCGACGCCGATGAGTTTTCGCGGAGAAGAAGAGACATAGAGTTATGATCTCTTTCCCCAATATAGACCCCGCTATCTTTAAGATCGGCCCGGTATCCGTCAGATGGTATGGAATGATGTACATCATCGGATTTGCGTCATCCTATCTCCTGGTCGGATATCAGATGAAGAAAAAGGGCTTTAATCCAGGCACGGCTTTTGTTGATACCCTTTATTCATATATCATATTGGGTCTTTTAATAGGAGCGAGACTGGGGTATGTAATTTTTTACAATCTTCCATATTACCTCCGGCACCCACTCGAAGTTTTTGCGCTCTGGTCCGGCGGTCTGTCCTTTCATGGCGGCTTAATCGGCAGTATTTTAGCCGGGATCATCGTTTGCAGAAAATTCAAGATTGACTTCTGGCAGATTGCGGATTTTGTTGCGGTTACCGCACCTATTGGGCTTGGGCTCGGCAGACTTGGAAACTTCATCAATGGTGAACTTTATGGCAGGGTTACCGATGTCCGGTGGGCAATGGTATTTCCAACGGGCGGCCCCTACCCAAGACATCCGTCACAAGTTTACGAGTTTCTCCTTGAAGGCGCGGCCCTCTTCGTTATCCTTTGGTTTCTCAAGGACAGGAAATTAAAATCAGGCGTTCTTTCATCTCTTTTTCTCATACTGTATGGATTTTTCAGGTTTTTTGTGGAATTCTTCAGAGAACCCGATTCTCAACTTGGGTTTATTATAGGCCCATTTACGATGGGCCAGATGTTAAGTGTACTTGTGATTATCTGCGGTTTTGGGATTATGTTTTATAAACCGAGAAGTAGATGAATTAAAGGCGGATGAAAAAAGGTCATCCTTCTTTACCATAGTTGTAGGTTGGGCAAAACGGTTCATCTTGCCCAACGTTTACTGGAGAAGATGTTGGGCAGAAAGGCGCTGCCCAACCTACCAACTGCAAATGCCATTGCAAACGAACTGAATATTGATGTTAGGTTTTCGATATGAGCGGATGTTGTAATCAAGATTGTTCTCTGGATCGGCTGCGCGAACGGCAACGCGGGACGTTACAAATCGTCCTCGGCATCAATGCCGTAATGTTCTTTGTCATCGTTGCCGCTGCGCTCTATGGCAAGTCATCCGCCTTATTAGCTGACAGTCTTGATAACCTTGGCGATGCGTTGACATATAGTCTCAGTCTTTATGCGGTTTCAAGAAGTACTGCCGTCAAAGCAAAAGTTGCCCTGTTCAAGGGTGGGCTTATTTGTCTCGCCGCTTTTGCGGTTGCTGCACAAATAGCTTATAAGCTCGCTGTCCCAAGCGTGCCTGTTTTCGAGGTCATGGGAATATTCAGTCTTCTTGGCTTAGCCGCAAACTCGATTTGCCTTTTTCTCCTGTGGCGCCACCGCCAGGAAGATGTAAATATGAGTTCGGTGTGGGAGTGCTCGCGAAATGACATAGTGTCAAATCTTTCTGTTTTTGTGGCGGCTGGCGCTGTCTGGTTCACCGGCTCCGGTTGGCCCGATATTGTCGTTGCACTGGGACTCGTGTTGCTCCTGATGCGCTCTGCAATTCGCGTTATTGCTTCAGCCAAGGCAGAACTTAATGCAGCAACCTAACAATTCGCTCAACACGGACGGGCAAAAGCGGCGCATGTCGCCCTCATGGCGGACGACCTTACGAAGGTTCCCTACGTGCTAAAACTCGGGCGAGCCGCAAAAAGGATCAGCGGTCAGAACATCGTCTTTTCCCTTTTGGTGCTGGCGGTGCTCGTCCCCTCCGCCCTTGTGGGATTGATGAGCGTGGCCGGCGCCGTGTTCGTCCACGAGGGTTCGGAGCTTCTTGCGGTGGCGAACGGTCTCCGCATGGCCAAAGTGAGGGGTTGATTTATGTTCGGGAATCGTAACTATTCAGCACCTAATATCCGTCGTCCCCGAATGGTTCTATCGGGGACCCAGTAACGTTAAAAACCGCTGGATTCCCGATTAAAGCGTTCGAGAATGACGAAACGGTGCGGTATGGCAGATCCAAACGTGCCGTAGTTCCCATGATTCCAATCCACCTGAATAGTTACCTTCTAACAGGGTAAACTCGGGGTTAATTACTGATGAAACTCTCTGTGTTATATGTACCGATGCCTTTAATGATAATGATACTGTTCCCAACGGTCACTCATGGAAAGGTAAAAACACTCAATATTGTCTATACAGGCAGCGTGAATGGTGAGCTTGAGCCATGCGGTTGTTCTCCAAAGACTGATTTTGGAGGTGTTGCAAGGCGAGCAGGTTACCTTACTGAACATCGAAAGACGCTTTCTCCGTATATTCTTATTGATGCCGGGAATTTTCTCGATAAGGATACCCCGCAGGGGAGGCTCAAGGCCGAGGCAATGCTGAAAGCCTTCAGTATTATGAAATATGATGCAGCGGCAGTTTCAAAAAACGAGAAGGAATTTCCCTATAATTTT
>JANONA010000111.1:0-3096 GCA_031420575.1 Nitrospirota bacterium
TCACCCTGAGCGACCTCCAGCGCGAGGCGGCCCTGAAGAAAAGCGAGGCCTGGCGCGACGACCGCTTAGTCCTCGAGGACATGATCGACCGGAAGCTCCAGATGGCGGCTGCGAAACGGTCGGGCGTGGACGTGACGGACAAAGAGCTTGCCGACGCCGTCGCCGACGTCATAAAACGGAACAGCATGAATATGACGCAGTTCGGCGTTGCGCTGGCCGGTGAGGGGCTTACCCTCGAACAATACAAGGCCGAGCTCCGGGAGCAGATCACGCTTTCGCGCCTGTTCAACAAGTACGTTCGCTCCGGCGTGAACGTGGCCGAGGCCGAGGCCCACGCGTTCTATCAGAACAACCTCAAGACGTACTCCCTGCCTGAAGAGATCCGGGTGCGGCAGATTTTCCTGGCAATGCCGGACAAGGCGACGCCGGGCCAGTCCGCGGGGATCAGGGAGAAAGCGCTGTCCGTGTATGCACGCGCCCAAAAAGGCGAGGACTTCATCCGCCTTGTCCGCGAGGTCTCGCAGGGCGCAACAGCCTCACAGGACGGCGATCTGGGGTTTATGCGGCGGCAGGACGCCCTGCCTGAGATCGAGGAAGCGGTGCGGGTTCTCAAGCCCGGCGAAAGCTCAAGCCCCTTCCTGTTCGCCGGCGGCTACAATATCATCAAGCTGGAGGAGGCAAGGACGCTGGTCAGGCCTTTTGAAAAAGTGAAAGACGAGATCACGAAGACCCTCCACGAGCAGAAGACGGAGAACATTTACCGAAGCTGGCTCCAGACGCTCAGGGGCGATTCGTATATCGAGAACAGATTGTGATGGCAGAGCTATAGTAGACAGTAGACAGTAGACAGGAGACAGGAGACAGGACAACAGATTTTGATTTAGTCTGACTTCTGAATTCTGACTTCTGTCTACTGTCCTCATGTCCTCTGTCTTCTATTCCCCCTTTCCCCCATGAAAACCGTCAAACTCAAACAAAAAGAAGACCGCCGTATTCTGCGCGGGCACCCCTGGGTGTTCAGCAACGAGCTTGCTTGCTCTCTTGCTGAGTTCGCTCCCGGAGAGCTCGTGGACGTGCAGGACAACACAGGCCGCTTCATCGGCCGGGGCTACATCAATCCGCGTTCTCTGATCGCGGTGCGCCTCCTCACGAGGACGCGGGAAGAGATCGACGGCGATTTTTTCAGAAGACGGATCGCCGCCGCCCGCACTCTGCGGACCATGCTCGGGTTTGGCGATTCCTATCGGGCGATCTTCAGCGAAGGCGACGGCCTGCCCGGGCTCATTGTCGATAAATACGCCGACACGCTCGTGGTCCAGTCCTCGACCGCGGGGATCGACGCGGCGCTGAACGAGATCCTCCAGGCGCTCACGGACGAATACGCGCCAAAGGCGATCGTGCTCAGGAACGATACGGCCTCGCGCGAGCTCGAAGGCCTTGGCCGGGAAACGCGGGTCGTGCACGGGACAGTTTCCGGTCCCGTGGCGTTCGAAGAAGCCGGAATCAACTACCGCGTCGATGTTCTCGAAGGACAGAAGACGGGGTTTTTTTTCGACCAGCGCGAGAACCGGCTGGCGCTCAAAGACTATGTACGGAACAGGCGCACACTCGACTGCTTCTGCTACGTGGGCGCCTGGGCGCTCTCGGCGGCGCGCTTCGGGGCAACGGAGGTTCTCGGGCTCGACTCGTCGGAGAAGGCGGTCTCGCTGGCACGGTCAAACGCCGCAACGAACGGCCTGGCGGCGCAGTTTAAGGAAGCCGATGTTTTTGACGAGCTTCGCGCCATGGAAAAGCAGCGGGAACGCTTTGGCTGCATCATCCTCGACCCGCCCGCGTTCGTCAAGAGCAGGGCAAAGGTGCGCGAGGCGCTCAAGGGATACAAGGAGATCAACCTGCGCGCCATGAAACTGCTCGAATCGGGAGGCGTGCTCGTGACCTGCTCGTGCTCGCACCATATTGATCAGGAACTGTTCCGGGAAATGCTGATCGACGCGGCCTACTCAGCGGGCCGGCAGACACGGTTGCTTGAGATGCGGTCCCAGGCCAGGGACCATCCGATCCTGCTTGCGGCGCGGGAGACGCAGTACCTGAAGTGCGCGGTGTTGCTTGTAGAATAATTTAGACAAAACCAAGTTTAGCGCAATGGCCGATTAAGCGGGCCACGCTGAGCCGCAAAGACGCGAAGAAAGGAGGGGGGAGCGGGGAAGGCCGGGTGCGCACGAACCACTCCGGCTGTTTATATCTTACCGCTGTATTTGAGGCGATCCAGTGCATTGCGGGCGATCAAGATGTTTCCGTCGGACTCCTTCACGATATGTTTCGTGGAAAGCGTCTTCAGGCACTTTGACACCGCTTCCCGGGAACAACCGATCCGCGCAGCCAGTTCTTTGTGCGTAAGTTTGCCTGTCTTGAGGAAGCCCGTGGCGGTCGCGCTTTCACCGGCAGCGGCTTCGAGCAGTGTTCTTACGAGTCGCTCGGCGACCTCGAGGAAGGCGAGCGACTCGATCATCGCATCGGCCTTCCGGAGCCGGTCGACCAGGGTGGTCATGAGCTCAACGGCGATCTGCGGATTTTTGTACAGCAGGTCGAGGAAGACGTCTTGTTTCAGGACGGCAAGCTCTGAGTCGCTGTCCGCCACGATGGTGGCCGACCTTCCCTTGCCGTCCAACAGGCTTAACTCGCCGAAGAACGCGCCTTTCTCGAATTGCGCAAGCACCATCTCGTCGCCTTCCTCGTCCGCCAGCACGGCCTTCAGTTTTCCCGAATGTACGATATAAAGGTCCGTGCTCAGGTCCGTCTTGTGGAAGATCACGTCGCCCTTTTTGTACAGGGCGTTCTTGCAGCGCGCCGCAATTTCCTTGAGCTGGCCGGCTTTGAGATGGTTAAAAAGAGGGATCTCTTTCAGATATTCCACAAGCATGGCAGTTTCCCCATTTCCGCGTCCTGTTTGACGGCGTTCACGCCGAAGTATTGATAAACCATAAGGAGAGCCCGCTGAGCAGCTCCAACGCGATTGCTACATCTTATGGCAATTCACGCACAATCCCATTGTCGACTGCGCTTTATACCGGAACAGCTTCGGGCTGTTTGAGCTAT
>JANONA010000112.1:0-2917 GCA_031420575.1 Nitrospirota bacterium
AACTACTCAGATCGGTTGCTGAGCGCCGGCGCAACAAGAGCGCGATTGCCCTTTCCCGTGTCGGTTATCAGAACATCCAGACGGCGCGGGCGAAGCGAAAGCGCCGCGACCGCTGATGATGACGGGAAAATCGATATTCCCCGCGCTCCTTGCGACGAAGCGAAGTAACTGACCTGAGTAGTTGCTGATTTTTTCTCATAGAGCAAATGTATATCATTGATGACGAATTGTCAAGGTGAAATGCTGCTTTTTTGTATTATCCTGGAGATTGCGAATTGTGTCCTCATTATAAATTTATCGATACGCCTTCACCAACGTCGATGACTGTCCAAATACCCATGCAAATCCAAAACCAGCCATTACGGAATGGCGGGTCTTCACGAGCGGGCTGTCTACAAATACTGCTCCGGTCAGCTCATCATAGCGGGCGAATGCGCCGAACCAGACGGAGTCAAAACGTTTGCTCAATGCTATGACCAAAAGTGAACCGCTGTAACCAGGTTGAGCATCATAGGAGGGACGGGCGGTGGGAATGGCATACTGCGGGGAGACCTGGTAGTAATAATCATGGTATTGTTCCGTGGCGAAGATCGGACCGAGGGCGAAGCCAAAATTCCATCCTCCGCCAGGTCCGATGTTTTTAAAGTCAAAATTGAGCTGGGGATTTGCGACAAAACCGATGCTGTGGACCCGGGAAAAGTCCGTGGCCATCACGGCACGGACCAGCATGCGGAATTCCAGCACTCGATCACCCGTGCAGTTTCTCAACAGGCATATTTCGAGGGACGGCCCTATCTGCACCGTGGGATCGAGGTCCGGCATCCCGATACGCGCGGTATTCCGGTCGCTCTTCACCGGCACTCCCGCGTCCGCGCTGATGTTCATCTGCACACGGTCGGACTGGAACAGCAGGCCGCGCAGGCCTTTCCTGTCTAACCTCAGGATATCTCCGCGGTACACCACATAGGGCAGGGGAAGCGGATATCCACGATGCTCGTCAGAACCCCGGTAATCAGGAATACTCAGGCCGGTGAAGCCAAAACCCGCTTCCCAGAGGGGCAGTTCCTCGGCGCCGCGGAGAGAAGCCGGAAACGCATACAGGAATCCCGTCAGAAAAATCACGAATAGCTTCATGCGGCTATTTGAAGGTCTTCAGTATGTGAAGGTCTTCAGTATGTACTGCGCTATTTCATTTGCATCTTTGTCCGGAACGGTCTTTGCATCGAATGCGAGCATCCCTGGCCCGGGTGTTCTTATGATTTTGATGATCTCCGCCGCGGACTTGATACCATGCGCTTCACGGTCTTTTTTATTAAGCGTCTTTTTTGAGTTGATGATGTTCCCTCCATCAGGGTGACACATGGCGCACAGTTCCTTGAACTTCGCCTCGCCGGGATTCTTTGACCACTTTTCCGCAAACGCCATAGTTCCGATGCAACTCGCCGCTAATACGATGATCGGCAGAACGACTGATTTTCTCATGGTCTCTCCTTCTCGATATATTGGGATTAGAGCTTCGGTCACTATTATAGGTCAAAATAAAAGCGATTGCAAGACGGAACACGGTTACGTCAAAGTCGTTCGTGCTTTTGGGGACATACTCTATCGCTCCTGTCAAGACGAATGAGAATGAAATTTCAGATTCGCCCCACAATTTCCCCGGCATGGACCAGGCCCGTGATGTCAACCCATACCGCCTCGGGCTCGCGGCGGAACCAGGTGAACTGTCGTTTGGCATACCGCTTCGTATCGCGTTTGAGAAACGCCACAGCCTCGTCGCGCGACGTCTTGCCGAGGAAATGATCCATGAAGTGTTTGTATCCGAGCCCCTGCAGGGACGAGAGCTCGGGAAGGTATCCCCGCTCCATCAGCGTTCTCACCTCCGCCTCAAGCCCCGCTGCGATCATCTGGTCCACGCGCTGTTCGATGCGGGGATACAGTTCGCTCCGGCTCCTCACAAGGAACAGAAGGCGGAATTGGTACGGTCTGTCCTGGAACGAGTGTTCCCGCTGGAAATCCGAGAGTTTTTTGTCTCGCAGATAATATACTTCGAGCGCCCTGACCACGCGCCGGAGATCGTTCGGATGTATCTTGACCGCCGCCTCGGGATCGACCTTCACGAGATCCGCGTACAGGCCGCCCGGTTCCCCCTCCGCCTCACGCAGGAGCAACCGCTCACGCAGTTCAAGGTCCGCGGGCGGCCCGTGGAACAAACCTCTCGTGAGCGCGCGAATATACAGGCCCGTGCCGCCCACCACGATGGGCGTGCCGCCTGATGCAAGGATCCCGTCGATGGCTGCGCGGGCGTCACGGAGGTAGTCACCGACGCTGTAGGGCTGGTCGGGTTCCACGATGTCGATCATGTGGTGATATACGAGTTTGCGCTGTTCCCGTGTGGGTTTGGCCGTGCCGATGTCCATGCCGCGGTAGATCTGCATGGAATCGGCGCTCACGATCTCCGCCTTGAGCTCTTGGGCCAGGAGGATAGAGGCATCTGTCTTTCCGACGGCCGTAGGTCCGGCGATGATAAGGATGGGTTTTTCGTTCGACATGTATTAATGAGTGATGATCTCGATCGGGAACTCGTTCTTTCTCCAGGCTTTCATATGGCCTTCCAGGGAATACACCTTGTCGTAACCCGACAGGAACAACGAAACTCCGGCGATGCCCGCTCGCGGACCATGCTCACAGTAGAGCACGACCGAATCATGCTTTGAATAGCCAATTTGTCTGAGACCGGAACCGATGGACGAGAACGGGATATGCACTGCCCCCGGCACATGGTCCCGGTCATATTCACCCTGGGACCGCACATCGACGACCAGCGGTGGATTATCTCCCTGCATCTCCTTAAGAAGATCATCACGCGTGATGCCCGTGGCGCAGCCGGCAACAACAATTACCGGCATAATGCCGA
>JANONA010000113.1:0-11874 GCA_031420575.1 Nitrospirota bacterium
GCCGGCGCGGGCTTTTCCTTTTTCTTCTCCTCTTTGACCGTGTCGTTCTTCAGGTGACGCTCGAGGTCCTTCTCGCGCACAACCATGTGCGCCGATTCGCCTTCCTTCGGCTCTTTCACCGTCGGCAGCTTCACCTCGATATCAGGCGTAATGCCTACGTTCTGGATAGAGCGGCCGCTCGGGGTATAATATTTGGCCGTGGTAAGCCGGACGCCGCCGCCCCCTTCGAGGGGGAAAACGGTCTGGACCGAGCCCTTGCCAAAGGTCTGCGTACCCACGATCACCGCGCGCTTTGAATCCTGCAATGCGCCGGCAACGATCTCCGATGCGCTCGCGCTCCCCGCGTTCACGAGCACGACCATGGGATACTCCCGCGAGGCTTCCGTACCCGTGGTAAGGAAGTCCTTCCGGTCGGTCTTCTGCCTACCCTGGAGGTACACCACGAGCGAGTCTTTGGGCAAGAACTTGCCGCTCACGTCCACGGACGCGTCGAGGAGTCCGCCCGGGTCGTTCCGCAGATCGAGGATCAGTTTCCTGATCCCCTTTGCCTCGAGGTTCTTCAATGCTTTTTCGAGCTCATCGGTGGTCTGACCCTGGAACTGGGTGATCCTGATATAGCCGATCTCGTTGTCCAGCATCTCGGATTTAACGCTTACCACCTTGATCACGTCGCGGATGATAGTGAACTCCTTCGGTTTGTCCCACCCTTCGCGAAGGATCAGGAGGCGCACCTGCGTTTTCTTGGGGCCGCGCATCCTGTCCACGGCCTGCTCGATCGTCATATCCTTGGTCCACTCATCGTTGATCTTCACGATCTTGTCCCCGGCGGCGAGCCCCGCGCGGTAACCGGGGGTGTCATCGATCGGCGCGATGATCGTGAGTTGCTGGTTTTTGATCCCGATCTGGATGCCGACGCCCTGGAACTCGCCCTTGATATCCATGTTCATCTCTTTGAACGACCGCTCGTTCATGTACGACGAATGGGGATCAAGGCTCGAGACCATGCCCCGGATGGCGCCCTGGATCAGCTCCTTCGAATCCGGGCTCTCGACGTAGTGCCGTTTGACGAGCTCGAGCGCCTGGGTGAAGGCCTTCAGGTCCTCATAGGTATCGGGCTTGGCCTGCACCATCCCCTGGCCGATCAAGACGCCTGTCAGCAACAGCACCAGCGCGGCCATCAGAAATTTTTTCTTGTTGATCCGTATCATGTCATCATCCTCCAGATGGTTCCGCATCAAATTGTTTCCTTAAAATTGATTTGAACTTTGAACTTTGAAATTTGTCATTCTCCGCATACGCGCATCATCCTAAAAACGGCAGTTGGCCACGGACAAATACGGACAAAACCTTATCAAATAAACATTTAAATATAATGAGCAGTTCACCCAAAAGGTGATTCTAATGCTTTTGGAAAAATCTTTTGGTTACTTGCTCTTCGTCCGTGAAAGTCAGTGGCAAATGCTTTTTTTAGGATCATCTCTTCGCAAGCCACTGGAGCGGATCCCGCGCCTCGCCGTTCCGGCGTATCTCAAAGTACAGCTTCGGTCCCTTCAGGCTGCCGGTCTCGCCCGCCAGACCGAGCGCCTGGCCCCCGGCCACCCGGTCCCCCTTGCTCAGATCCAGCCGTGAGAGGTTGCCGTAAAGCGTGTAGAAGCCGCTGCCGTGGTCCAGGATCATGAGTTTCCCATAGCCCTTGTGCCAGTCCGCGTACGCCACCTGGCCGCCCTGCACCGCCCGTACCGATTGCCCCTCATGCGCCTGGATCTCGATCCCCCGACGGTGCATCATGGTGCCGAACTGCGGATGGCGCTGCATGCCGAAGCGCGTCAGCACCTGGCCTTCGAGGGGCCAGGGAAGTCGGCGCCTGTCGCGATCCGCTGTTTCGTCGTGTAACCGGGAAGCGGGAGAGATCGCTTTCGCCTTCTTCTTCTCCCGCTCGTCCTTCTTGATCATGGCCCAGAGGCCGGCCGACGCTTGCTCAAGCTCGCGCAAAGACTGCTCGTACAGGCCCTTCTCTTGCCGCACTCGCGCGAGGATGCCGGCTTTTTTCCGCCTCTGTCCCTCGCGCACCGCCTTCTTTGTTTCCACCGCCCGTTGATGCGAAAGAATGTCGCCTTTTTTCCTGGCGAGCTCCGCCTGCCGTGCCGCAAACCTCGTCAGAGCGCTGTCATACTCCCCAATGACCACCTGATCCCGCCCGGCGATCATGCCGAGATACTTGATCCGCTTCAGCGTCCGGCCCGGCCCGTCCGGTGAGAGTATTGCAACGGCGTATCCCCCCCGGTTCATCTTATAGAGCGCCCGGATCCGCCGGCTGTAGCGCAGCTTCAGAGCGGCGAGTTCCTGGTTGATCGCCGTGTTGTTCAGCTCGAGTTCCCGGAGAGCCGCTTCGGACGCGCGAAGCCGCTCTTGCTGGCCCGCGAGTTCCGCGCTTCCCGCCTGAATGTCCCGGTCGATCTTTTCAAGCTCGGTAAGGATCGACCGCTCTTTGCGGTCCGCCCCTTTCAGTTCCTTCTTTTTATCGCGCATCTCGCGCTCGATGCGCTGGAGCTCTTTTTTGTCAGCCGCCTTGTCCGCGCCGGAAGCGGAAGAACCGCTTATGCAGAGAGCGAGCAGAAAAACGAGCGGGAAAAATCGGGCGCCGATCATCGTCCCCATGCGCTAATCCAGGAACCTGCGGACCGAAACTAATCCTCCGGCCAGTCCAAGCAATCCGCCGCCGATAATCATATATGCTACCACCGAAAGCGGTAAAAAGTCCAGCCCATTCGGCCGCGACAGGAAAAGGACGACCTCCCGCGGCAACGCTGCGTGCGCGCCCGCGAGGACGCCGACGGCAAGCGCCGAGCCGAGCATGGAGAGCATCATGCCTTCGATGAGGAACGGCCCCTGGATGAAGCCCTTCGTCGCCCCGATCCACTGCATCAGCTCGATCTCCTGACCCCGGGAGTACAATGCAAGCCGGACCGAGTTGGATATGATGAATACCACGGTCACGCCGAGCAGAATGGCCAGCGTCATCCCGCCGTAAGTGACCGCCGTATAAAAGCCCGACAGCACCTCGGCGCCCTCTTTCCCATAGGACACGTCTTCCACGCCCGGATATTCGGAAAACTTCCCGGCCAGGGCCTTAAGCCGCGCCGCATCAACAGAGCGGCTGTCAAGGGTTATCTCATAGGAATCAGGCAGCGGATTCCCGCCCAGACCCTGGATCAGCGCCTCCTGGCCTTTCAGCTCCTTTTTGAACAACAGAAGCGCATCCGCCTTGGACAGATAAGCGACCTTCTTCACGCCTTGCTCGGTCTTGATCCGGCGCTGCAGAAAATCCTTTTCAAGCTCGGTCAGCCCGTCATTCAGGTACACGGACAGCTCGAAGCGGTCCCCCAGGGCATTCACCGCGGTCTGGAGGTTCAGGAAAACGATCAGGAAAAACCCCACGAGCACCATGGCCATGCTGATCGTGCCCACGGCGAGGAGGTTCACGAGGCTGTTGGCGCGGAGCCCCCGAAAGGCCTCGGCGATAAAGTAGAACAGTCCGTATCCTTTCACGGTTCTCCCTCGACAGGCCTTGTTCCAGCCGCTCCCGTGTCCGACTTGAGGGAAACGGTTGGGCGCTGGGACCGACTTCCGTCATCGATGTCCCCCTGACCCCTGGCCGTTGGGCGCTGGGACCGGCTGCCGTCATCGATGACTCTGCCACGCTCCATGGTGATGATCCGGCGCTGCATCTTCCGCACCGTTTCCCAGTCGTGTGTGGCCACCAGCACGGTCGTGCCCTTCATGTTGATGTCCTTGAACAGGCGGAACACCTCCTGGGCGCTCTGGGGGTCCAGGTTGCCTGTCGGCTCGTCGGCAAGGAGCACCTGGGGCTCGTTCACGAGCGCGCGGGCCACGGCGACCTTCTGCTGCTCCCCGCCCGAGAGCTTCGGCGGCGTTAAATGGCGCTTGTTTTCCATACCAACCTTCTTAAGCACCTGGTACACGCGCTGTTCGATCTCGCCAAAAGGCGTACCCACCACCTTGAGCGCAAGCGCGATATTTTCGGAAATAGTCTTGTGCGGGAGAAGCTTGTAGTCCTGGAACACGAAGCCTATATTACGCCTGAGGTAAGGGATGGTCGAGGATTTCAACCGAAAGGTGTTCATGCCCTGCATGATGATCCGCCCCTCGTCCGCGTGTTCGGCGCAGAAGAGTATCTTGAGGAGGGTGGACTTGCCGGCCCCGCTCGGGCCGGTGACGAAAGCGAACTCGCCCTTGCCCACGGTGAAGCTCACGTCGCGCAGGGCGGGAATGCCTTCATAGTATTTGGTCACCCGGTAGAGTTGAATCATTCTGTAATCCAAGGGGCAAGGGTCAAGTAGCACGGGTCAAGGGAAACAAAAAAACTCGCCCCCCTTGCTACATGCTACTTCGCTACTTGCTGCTTTTTTTCTTGATGACTTCTTTGACCGCCGCAACGATGTCGCTTGCCGACATACCATAGTGTTTCAGGAGCCCTTCCTGGTCGCCGGAGGTCCCGAAGAGGTCCTTGACGCCGATGCGCTTCATCGGGACCGGCGCTGATTCCGCGATCACTTCCGCCACGGCGCCGCCCAGGCCGCCGATAATCGAATGCTCTTCCGCGGTCACGATCGCGCCGCATCGTTTCGCCGCGGCAATAACCGCGTCCGCGTCAAGCGGCTTGATCGTGGACATATTGATCACACCGGCATCGATCCCCTCGGCCTTGAGCAGATCACGCGCCGTGAGCGCCTCCGCCACCATGATTCCCGTGGCGATGATGGCCGCATCTCCGCCCTCATGGAACACGTGGGCCTTTCCGATCTTGAATTTATAATCCTCGCCAAAGAGCGTCGGGACCTTGTTCCGCCCCACGCGCACGTAGCAGGGACCTTTGTATTCGGCCACCGCTTCGATCGCCTGCATGGTCTCGGGCCCGTCAGCAGGGACGATCACGGTCATGTTCGGAAGCACGCGCATCACGGCGATGTCCTCCACGGACTGGTGCGAGCCGCCGTCTTCGCCCACGGTGACGCCCGCGTGGCTCGCCACGATCTTCACGTTCAGGTTCGGATAGCAGACGGACTGCCGCACCTGCTCCCACGCCCTGCCCGTGGCAAACACCGCGAAGGTGCTCGCGAACGGCAGCTTGCCGCCGATGGCGAGCCCGGCCGCCGTACCGATCATGTCCTGCTCGGCAATGCCGATATTGAAGAACCGGTCCGGGAATATTTTGGCGAATTTAGCGGTCTTCGTCGAACCCGACAAGTCAGCGTCCAGCGCCACCACGTCGTTCCGTTTTTTTCCGAGGGCCACCAGCGCGTCCCCGTATGCGTCTCGTGTCGCTATCTTTGTCACGTTTCCCCCAATCAAGTGCGGAGTTGTGAGTGCGAAGTGCGGAGTAAGTACCTAATAAAGGTCTGAGCGGTTTTCATTCCGCACTCCGCATTCCGCACTCCGCACTTATTTACAAACCGTTTCTTCCGACAGTTCCTTCATCGCGAGCTCGAGCTCGTCATTTGACGGCGTGGCGCCGTGGAACTCCACCTTACCCTCGAACACCTTCGAGCCCTTGCCCTTGACGGTGCGGCAAACGATCATGGTCGGTTTTCCCTTTACGGTCTCCGCCTTGTCGAGCGCGGCAACGAGCTGCGCCAGGTCGTGTCCGTCAATATCGAAAACTTCCCAGCCAAAAGCGCGCCACTTGTCCGTGATCGGCTCCACGCCCATCACCTTGGCAACCGGCCCGTCGATCTGGAGCCCGTTGTTGTCCACGAGCGCGCAGAGGTTATCGAGCTTATAGTGCGCCGCGGTCATGGCCGCCTCCCAGATCTGGCCTTCCTGCAGTTCACCGTCTCCGAGTAGGGCGTACACCCGGTTGGGCGCTTTGTCGAGCTTGTGCGCAAGCGCGATGCCGTTGGCCACGGACAGGCCCTGGCCCAGCGAACCCGTGGAGATCTCGACGCCCGGCACGTATTTGCTGTCCGGATGACCCTGGAGCCGCGAGCCGAGCTTCCGGAGTGTGCAAAGCTCCGCATGCTCGATGAACCCCGCATGGGCAAGCACGGTATACAGGAGGGGCGCCGCATGGCCCTTCGAGAGGATAAAGTTGTCCCGCCCTTTCCAGTCCGGTTTCTTCGGATCGTACTTCATCTTATAGAAGTAGAGCGCCGTCGCGATATCGGCCGCGGACAGGCTGCCGCCGGTGTGGCCAGAACCGCACTCGGTCAGCATCTTCAGGATGTCGATCCGGATCCTTCTGGCCTTGTCCGTCAATGTCTTCAACTGCTCTTTTGAAACCGCCATGCAACTATCCTCCCGAGTGGATCATCATAGTAAGTATCAACGACGATGTACGCGACGCTCACGAAAGAACGCATCGATAGACGCTGCATCAGCGGGGATTCCGGACGTATCCGGGTCCATCGGTATTCCCCCGTTACAACAGCACTCCCGTACAGGATAATTCCGCTATAAAACAGTGCCGCGAAACTACTCTTTCTTCTCCCGGTCCTGCTGCTCCTGCGCGAGAAAGTCCAGAATTATATCGTCGAGGCCCTTTTCCTTCACCTCTTCCTTCGGTGGAGGCGGAGGCGGCTTTTCCTCGGCCGGCGCGAGCTTCGGAGCGGGTGCCGCCTCTTTTGGCTCGGTCGGAGCGGGTCTGGACGCAGCCTGAGACTGATACGCGGCTTCATGCGGGGCATTATTCAGATCCAGCTTGCCCTGCATCAGGTCGCGGATCATCTGCTTGTGCTGCTCCATCATGATCTCGCGGACCACTTCATCGAGGATCTCGGCTTTTAAGATATCGGCGTAGCTGGTCTTGCGCGAGGCGAGGATCGCCCCCTGGAAGTATAGGAGAGATGTTATAAAGGGACTGTTGACCCCGCCGTCCTCGGTCTGGCAGTGGTAGACTTTTCCCTGAAATTTGAAGTCGGTATTGTAGCCGGTAAGCATAATTTTGCATTATACAAATCCGGGCAGGAAGTTGCAAGCCTTTTTACTTGACAGTGAAAGGAGGTTGGTGTAAGTTTTAGTCCGTGCCGGCGTGGTGAAACTGGTAGACGCAGAGGACTCAAAATCCTCCGGGGGCAACTCCATGTCGGTTCGATTCCGACCGTCGGCACCAAAAAATAACGAAAAGATCGGTTCGGATAGAGCGTGAGCATATCGCGCTCTGTTTGCGCTTACGCTCAGCAACCGACCTGAGCAGTTAACTTTTTTCAACAGTATCCGGAATGGGTTCACCTCCAAAAGCTCCCTTCATTTCGAACGGCTTTCCTCCCCCTTGATCTTCTTCCTCTCCCCGTCCTCGAATATTTTTATCTTCCCGAATTCGCCATCATACCCCGGCGCGATATGCACAGCGCCCGCGCGCATGCGCGAGACGGCCTCGCGAATAAGCGGCGTGCCCGCGCGCCCGATATCGTCAAGCGGCGCGTCTATGAGTATCTTGAACTCGTTGCCGAGCCTTTCGAGCAGGGGCAGGTACAGGGCATTCACTTTTTTGGTGTTCACCCCGCATTGCAACCCCTCGGCAATGAGCTCGGGCAAGGGGATGATGGAACGAAAGGCAGGCGCGCCCGCCGGCGTAAAACCCTCTTCCCGGTCAGCAAGCTTCTCGATACGGTGCATCACGCCCACCGTCACCTTCCCGCCGCATGCCGGGCAGAGGTAGTTGTTGCGTATCGTTTCTTTGGGAGTGAGGCTCTTCCCGCAGTTCCGGTGGCCGTCGTAATGATACTTCCCCTGCTCGGGAAAGAACTCGATGGTCCCGAGAAATCCTTTTCGCGTTTTGATGGCCTTCATCATTGATGAATAGTCGAGCTCCGTGTCGAGGACGTTCGCCTCGCGCCCGAGCTTTGCCGTTGAGTGGGCATCGGAGTTCGAGACGAGCGTGATTGCATCAAGAGCGGAGAGCCGCCGGTTCATCAGCGGGTCCGATGAGAGCCCGGTCTCGATGGCATAAATGTGCGGGGTCAGCTCCTCATAGCATTCCTCAAGGGAATCGAAGCCCGAGGCCGCGCCGAGGACGGAGAAGTGCGGCGTCCAGGCATGGGCGGGGATGAGCAGAGCGTCGGGCGAGGCCTCGAGGGTGATCTGGAGCAGCTTCTTCGCATCGAGCCCGAGGATCGGCCTGCCGTCGGATTTCAGGTTGCCGATCTTTGACAGGGCAAGGTTCAATCGCCCGGCAGCCGCGAAGTCAGGCGCGAGGATGATGGAATGGACCTTCCGGGTCTTTCCGTTCTTGCTGTAGATGCCGCTGATCTCCGCGGAGAGGATGAAATAGACATCCGCCTTACAGGAATCGGGAACGTCGGCGGTCCTGTACTTTTTATTGAGCGTGAACAGACCATGACCCGCGGGCTCCAATTTTTCCTCCAGTTCTTTTATCCACTGGGGATGGGTGAAGTCGCCGGTGCCGATGACATTGATGCCCTTGAGCTGCGCCCCTTTCCATATGCCTTCGGGGCACATGTCCTTGCTGGTCGCGCGGGAATACTTTGAATGGATATGGAGATCGGCGGTGAATTTCATGGGTGGGATTATAGCATTATCAACAGAACCGGGGAATAAAAATTCCGGTCAGGAGTCGAGAGGACTCTTCGCCTCTTTCACGGCCCTGCTTGGCACACACTTGGCACACAGCGATTTATAACATTTTGGGATATTGTGGGTCTTGAGCTTTCCTTCTTTTTGCGCATGATGGTCTTTCGCGAGAACCACCATACTCAAGATCGGAAAGCTTTGCTTTATTTTTTTGTTTACCTCATTTTACAGGCCACAAATTCTGTGGAAGAGGCAAAAATATGCGAACATATAACATCTGAATCTTGCACTTAATTGATATCTTGCGGGCTTTTGCCCGCTGTTTATAGGGATTTCTCGTGCAAGAAATTTCTTGCACGGATCACTTATCAGGTTAAGCGAAAAAAACGATCAAAATGTCAAAGCCTGCATTGATTAAGGCTGAAAACGCTCACATCACGAAAAGAGTGCAGGATTCAGGTAACAACTGGATGTTCCCCTCGGGCGTGGGGAGCGCTTCCTCACGGGCTGCTCGAGTTCGGAAAACGGGCGGAAAAGCCGCTCCCTGTTCTTGCTTGTAATCCACTAGATGAGGAGCAAACGGCCACTAAATAACCCCTTGTTTTTGATAATGGTCAATGCTATTATAAGGCCTGTTTGCGAAAGCGCCTCGGGGGAGGGACAGATGCAATTATACCGTATAAGCCGTGCCATGTGGCTGGTGAACTTCATCCTGGAAAAGAGTTGTCCGTCCGCGCTCGTCATCGTACTTTCGCTCTTCCTTTATTACCCATCGAACGCATACTCCGAGGATTATCTGACAGCCAGCGGGTGCTCCGTGAGCAATGTGGGGTACCTGATGGCCCTTGCCGAAGAATACGAACAGCGCACGGGCGTCAAGATATTCGTCCGGGGAGGCGGCAGCGTTGTGGGGATCGAGGACCTGCGCAGCGGCAAGGTGGATTTTGCGGCCTCCTGCAGGTCCAAAGATGCGACCGACCCTGAGGATATCGTCTTTGTGCAGGTTGCCTGGGACGCCCTGGCCTTCATCGTTCATAAATCGAATCCCGTTGGAAACATCTCCCTTGACGATGTCCGCTCGATCTATGCCGGGAAGATCACTGACTGGAAGCAACTGGGCGGCCCTCCCGGGCCGCTCAAAGTATTCATTTCCCAAGCCCGGAAAGGCCTCTCGGGCGTCGAGGCGACCATGAAGAAATTAGTGCTCAACGGGATCGAGCCGGTAGAAACCCCCAATACCCGCTTCGTGGCATCAACCGGCATCGTGGAACAAATGGTGGAAGAGACCCCGGAGGGCTTCGCCATCACCGGCATCACGAGCGCCAGGAAACGGAACGTGAAGATCCTGAAGGTGAATAACATCGCCCCGACGAACAAGGCTATTATCCAGAACCGCTATCCGCTAAAGCGGCCGCTCTTTCTCCTTATCCCGAAAGCGGCAAAGCCGGAAGTGAAGCGTTTTGTCGATTTCACCCTGAGCGAGGAAGGCCAGAGGTTTCTCCAGTCGCTCAATGTCATATCGCTCCTGGACATTAAGTGAGAGTATCACTTCAGGCCAGGGTCTCCGTCTTCGTCACGCTGATCATTTTGTTCATCAGTTCCTTCGGGACCTATCTCTTCACCTCCGCCGCCCACCGGAGCAAGGAGCGTGAGTTCGACGTGCGGGGTGCGGTTCTCTCCTATGCGCTCTCCAAGGCAGCCGAAGAAGGCCTTCTCAAGGAAGACCTCAATCTCATTAAAAAAGCCTCTTACGTCATACAGGCGTCCGACGTCACTCTGGCACAGGTGTATTCGAGTATCTGGGAGGCTGTCGATGTCTATCCCCTGGGAAACCTGAAAGACCCCCCCCACCCGGAAGCGCTTGCGCACTTTAAGGTCTTGACCGAGCCGTTCCATATTGACGTGGTCGGCGGCTATGACTATTACACGCCTATCTTCTTCAAAGCCTTCGAAGGCTCCCCGCCCACCACCATCGGCTATGTACGGCTTACCCTGTCTTCGTACGCCTTCGAGCGGGAACTGCGGAACACCGCCATTGTCAATATCACGGTCTCGATCGTCATGACGCTTTTTGCGATCCTGGCGATCAACATCCTGATCCGCCGGCTCGTGGTCCGGCCCGTGATGGCCCTCCACGACTCGATTACCCACTTCAAGGACGGTTGCCTGCCCGAGGACGCAATCGTCTCCCGACACTCAACGGATGAGATCCGGGAGCTTGCCGGGGAATTCAACCGGATGTGCAAAACGGTCAAGGAGAACGAAGTCAGGCTTATCGAATCGGACCAGCGGATCCGGTCCCTCTTTGAACGGGTGGAGCATGCGATCTTCCGCATCGACGCGAAGGGCGCTATTATAGAAGCAAACAGCAGGTTCCACGGGCTGTTCGGCGGCGTGACCGAATTGTGCGACATCCTGATCGGCGATATCAATGCTTCCAATTGTCTCCACCGGGCAGCCATGGAAAAAACGCTGCACATCGAAGACAAGGCAATTGCCCGGAACGGCGCTGAGCTCGTCATCTCGCTCTCCCTTTATGCCGAGCGGAACAGCGCGGGCGATATCAAGGGCTTTGACGGATACATCATCGATATCACGGACAAAAAGCGGATGGAAGAACGGCTGATGCGGTCGCAGAAGCTGGAAGCGGTCGGGACCCTTGCGGCGGGCATGGCTCATGATTTCAATAATCTCCTGACGGGGATCCTCGGCTATTCCGGGATCATGCTCAAGATGACAAAAGAGGACGACCCCTATTACAAACCGGTATCGGTGATCCACGAGGCCGCAAAGCGGGGTGCCGCGCTGGGGAGAAAGATCCTCAACGTCACCCGGAAGGAGAAGATGGAAGCAAAGCCGGTGGACGTCAACGACATCATCAAACAATCCGTTGACCTCCTCCAGGCCAGCATCCCAGGGAACATCGAGCTCGTTACGCGGCTTGATGCGTCGCTGCCGCGCACAAACGCCGACCCGTCACAGTTGCACCAGGTGATCATCAATCTGGCGATGAATGCCCGCGACGCCATGCCCGAGGGCGGCAAGCTGACCATAGAGACCATGATCGCAAATCCAACGAACGGCCTGAGCGACCTCGTGCCTCCCGGAGGGCCGGGCTTCATTAAACTGTCTGTTTCGGACACCGGCATGGGAATTGACACCGGAACGCAAAGCAAGATCTTTGACCCCTTCTTTACGACCAAGGAAACGGGAAAGGGAACCGGGCTTGGCCTGTATATCGTCCATTCCATTATCAGCAACCACGGCGGGTATATTAACCTGTACAGCGAGCCGCGGCAGGGAACGCGGTTCAACATCTACCTT
>JANONA010000114.1:0-3065 GCA_031420575.1 Nitrospirota bacterium
TCCCCGGTGAAGTGCAGGCCCGCGGTAGGCGCTGCAACCGATCCTTCATGTGTTGCGTACACGGTCTGGTAACGTTCCGTGTCCTCGCGGGATGGATTGCGTTTTATATAGGGAGGAAGCGGGGTCTTGCCTATTTCAGGAAGGACCGCCCTGATGTCCCGCGCGCCGAGAAACCTTACGGTCTTGACGCCTCCCGCGCCGTCAGCAACGACCTCGGCCTCGATACCCTGGCCGACAATGACCTTCTTGCCGACGCCGACCCCGCCTTTGACCAGCGCGTCCCAGAGGTTCAGTCCCTTTTCCGCAAGCAGAAACAACTCTGCCTTGCCGCCGCCGGGCTTTTTTGCCGTCAGCCTGCACGGAAACACTTTGGTATTGTTCAGCACAAGGACGTCGCCGGGGACGAGGTATGACCCTATGTCGGAAAAGACGCGATGCCCTATCTCTCCGGTCCGGCGGTCAAGCGCCATGAGGCGCGATTGGTCGCGTACTGAGGCCGGTTCCTGCGCAATGAGCGATTTGGGAAGGTCGTAGTCAAAATCGGAAAGTCCGAGGTATTCGGCAAGCGGCACGGTCATGACGGGATAGTACCATAGGATCGGACAAATTCCAAATATCAAATTTCAAACACCAAATTGGAAAAATCGCGGCGACGGCAACGACGAGCTGGATTTTGAATTTCTCCGGGATATGCATATCACCTCTTGGCATGCAACGCCGCAAACCGCGCAAAGGACCTGTCATACGTCCGCTCCACCTCGGGCGGGAAACAACACGCCGGAAGCTCCTGCGACCGCAGATGATACCGCAGGCACTCGCAACAGAGTCCCTTGCGCGAACACGGTTCATAGGTGCAATTGCACTTCTTCTTATGTATCTCTTGCCTGCATTCCATAAAAATGCCCTTCCCTGTCTACCGTCTCCTGTCCCCTGTACCCTGTACTTTGAACCCTGAACTCTGAACTTTGTACTCTGTACTCCGTACTACCCCTAATCCTTCATCACCTTCACCATCACCCTGCGGTCACGGGGGCCGTCGAACTCGCAAAAGAACACCGCCTGCCACGTGCCGAGCGCGAGCCGCCCTTCCTCCACCAGCACTGCCTTGGACACACCGATGATGCTCGATTTGATGTGCGCAGCCGAATTTCCCTCACTATGACCGTAATCATCGTCAAAAGGGACCACCTTGTTCAGTTCCTTCAGAATGTCTCGCCCCACATTCGGGTCTGAGTTCTCATTGATCGTGATCCCCGAGGTCGTATGCGGCACGTAAACGTAGCATACGCCGGAGCGGATGCCGCTCTCCGCCACGAGCCTCTGCACCCCCTGCGTAATGTCCACAAGCTCTGTCCTGGAATTGGTCTTCACCCTGAGTTGTTTAATCATAGTCTCCCTTTCCCTCTCCTGTCCTCTGTCCTCTATCCTCTATCCTCTATCCTCTGTACTCTGTACTCTGTACTTTGTACTCTGTCCCCTGTCCCCTGTCCCCTGTACTCTGTACTCTGTACTCTAGTACTTTGTACTCTGTACTCTGTACTCTGTACTCTGTCCTTCATCCTTCAATCCCGACGTCCTCCCGACCACTGCCGCGTTTCTCATCGACAATCGGATAAATGATGTGTGTGATGAGCGAATTGATACGAGCAAGGTTCCCGATCATATCGAGATGAATATGGCTCGTTTCGATGGATTCCCGGAACCCCTTGCGGAGCCGGTCGAGGTGTGCCTGGACCAGCTCTCGCTCCACGATGCCGAGTTCTTCCTTGTTCCGGAGGACTTGATCCGCAAGACCCCGGTCGTTGCCCGCAAATGCCGAGATAGCCGTATCAAAGTTCTCGATTACTTTCTTGTGGAATAAGATGATCTCCTCCAGTCCCTCCGGGGAAAAGGTGATCCCCTTGCTGATCCGCTTCAGCGCCAGCGGCATGACGTTCTGGTCGATGATATCGCCGATGTTCTCCAGGTTGCGGGAGGCCTCCAGGACGGCCATCGAGCGCCGGGACTGGGACTCGGTAAGATGAGAGGACGACAGCCGGGTGATATAGAGCCGGATATGCCGGTCCAGGAGGTCGACTAAGTTGTCCTTGTTCTTGATGGCCATTACCGGCGCTGGGTCGTCGCTCTGGAAAACCTTTACCGCATCCGACAGCATCTCCCGCACGACGTCCGATACCCGGAGCGCCTCGCGGGTTGCCTGTCCCAGCGCGAGCGCGGGAGTCCCGAGCACGTGCTCGTCGAGGTACTTTGGCCCGACCTTTTTCTCTTCCGCCTGTTCAGGCGTCAGCTTAACGATCAGCTTGGAGAACGGTCCGATAAAAGGGAGAAAGACCACCGCCAGGATCACGTTGAAGAGCGTATTGGCATTTGCGATCTGCCGGGTAAGGTCCGGAGACGTGGAACCGGCCATCTGCGCGAAGGGGATGAGGAACGGCAGAAACAGCAGGACGCCGAATACTTTAAAAAGCACGTGTGCCCAGGCCACGCGCCGCGCCTCGGCGGGCGAGCGCAGGCTTGCGATGAACGCCGTGGAGCAGGTGCCGATGTTCGCGCCAAGGACAATGGAGATCGCGGCGGGAAGCGGGATCAGGCCGCTTTCGGCCAGAACGAGCGCGAGGCCCATGGTCGCCGCGCTGCTGTGGATCAGGGCCGTTAGACCGGCTGAGAGCGCGATAGCGATGATCGGCGTATCGGTGAGGGCGATGAACACCTGCCGGAACAGCTCGTTGTTCTGGAGCGGCGTCATGGCGTCGATCATGATCTTGAACGAGAGGAATACAAAGCCGAAGCCGAGCACCCCCTGGCCCAGGTTCCTGAAGAGCATCTTTTTGGAAAAGAGGGTGAAGAACAGGCCGATCCCGACAAGGAGCACGGCGTAGTCATAGACATGGAAGGCAATGAGCTGGACCGTGAGCGTAGCGCCTATGTCCGCGCCAAGGATGACCGCGAGGGTCTGGCGGAAGCTCATGAGGCCGGCGCTCACGAACCCCACGAGCATGACCGACGTGGCGCTGCTCGACTGAATGAGGCCGGTGATGAACGCCCCGCCGCCCACGGCAGCGAGC
>JANONA010000115.1:0-12575 GCA_031420575.1 Nitrospirota bacterium
CTGTACGGCTGCCGCGAATCGCTGGTGGATGGCATCAAGCGCGCCACCGACGTGATGATTGCGGGCAAGATCGCGGTGATTTGCGGTTACGGTGACGTGGGCAAGGGCTCTGCGCAAGCCATGCGCGCGTTGTCGGCGCAAGTGTGGGTTACCGAAATTGACCCGATCTGCGCGCTGCAAGCCGCGATGGAAGGCTACCGCGTAGTGACCATGGAATACGCCGCCGACAAGGCCGACATCTTCGTGACCTGCACCGGCAACTTCAACGTCATCACCCACGACCACATGGTGAAGATGAAGAACAACTCCATCGTGTGCAACATCGGCCACTTTGACAACGAGATTGACGTTGCCTCGCTGGAAAAATACCAGTGGGAAGAAATTAAGCCACAGGTCGACCACGTTATTTTCCCTGACGGCAAGCGCATCATCCTGCTGGCCAAGGGGCGTCTGGTGAACCTGGGTTGCGGCACCGGCCATCCGTCCTACGTGATGAGCTCTTCTTTCGCCAACCAGACCATCGCGCAGATCGAACTGTTCACCCGCACCAAGGACTACCCGATCGGCGTGTACACCCTGCCCAAGCATCTGGACGAAAAGGTCGCGCGCTTGCAACTGACCACGCTGAATGCGCAATTGAGCACGCTAACCGACCAGCAGGCTGCGTACATCGGCGTGCCCAAGCAAGGGCCGTATAAGTCGGAGCACTACCGCTACTAAGCGGGCTGTTATCAGCGTAACCTTGCGGCGGGGGCGGAACATTTCCATCCCCGCAAAGAGCACTTCCGGGTATGGGAGATGGGAACGTAATGTAGTGTGGAGTGGCGAGTGCGGAGTGCGGAATGGACGTTAAACTCCTCACTCCGCACTCCGAATTCCGCATTCGAATGAACAACTATCTTAAAATAATCGCCGCCATGCTTATCTGGAGCACCTGGGGTCTGATGATCCGCTGGATGGCCCTTCCCGTTATCGTCGTGATCTTTTATACGTCGCTGATCGCAAGCTTCACGGTGCCGGTGGTCCTGAAAATGAGGGGAGAACTTGCTCTTTCGGGACTCCGAAAGACAGGGTGGGTTTTTGCGTTACTCGCGGTCTCGTCGATCACGAATAATCTCACGTATTTCTATTCGCTGGCGCACACCACGATCTCGAACGCTGTTTTTACCCATTACACGGCGCCGCTCTTTGTTGCTGTTCTTGCGCCGCTTATGATCGCCGAACGTCTTCAGAAGACGACACTCATTTCCCTCCCGATTGCCGCGCTTGGCATGGTCATGATCGTTCTGTCCGCGGGCGGTTTACGGGCGGACAGCGGGGACACGGCCGGGATCGTTGCCGGCATAGTCTCGGGAGTCGCCTATGCCTTCCTTATTATTTTTTCACGAAAGCTGAGCCAGATGCAGCTGCACCACAAGGCGGTTGTGTTTTTACTCTGGACCACGACGATAGTGACGGCGCCGTGGGCTTTGTTTATGGACTATCATATAGACTATCGCGCAGCGGCCCTTCTGCTGATCACCGGGGTGTTGCATTCCACGCTTGCGCCGCTCCTCTATTATAACGCGCTCAGAAAAGTGATGGCCCAACATGCCGCGATCCTCGGCTACATGGAGCCGCTCGCCGCGATCCCGCTCGCCTTCCTGTTCCTGTCGGAAACCCCATCACTCGTTGCCCTGTTCGGCGGCGTCCTCATTCTCTTCTCCGGGTATCTGGTGATTCACTCACGAATGCGGGAAAAACCCGATTGACCGGCTTTTTAGCATCCGCGCGTCATCCCTGTCCGCCTGTATTGTCAAATGGTGACATCAATAATCTTATTTACATTCTTGTTACAGTATGTTATTATAATTTTTTTGCGATTGCCCTATATTTTTGAGTAGTTACGGAGGATATGCGTGGGCTCTGTAGTGATCGGCGTGGACCTCGGCGGGACGAACTTAAGAGTGGCGCTCTTGAACTCCGATGGGGTCATTCTCGACAAGCGCAAAGAGGCCACGCAGGCCTCGGATGGCTGGAAAAAAGTTGTCGCACGCTTAATTGACGTTATTTCGAGGCAGCGGGAGCTCGCCGTACAACGTGGACTGGATGTTGCGGCAGTCGGTGTCGGCGCGCCCGGCGTTATCCGGATGGACAAGGGTGTTGTTGTGAAGTCTCCCAACTTTCCGGACTGGAACAACCTCCCGCTCAGGGATGAACTGGAAAAGGCGCTCCACCTTCCGGTGGTCATTGAGAACGACGCCAATGCAGCGGCTCTTGGAGAACAATGGCGCGGAGCGGGACGCGGTATAGGCAGCATGATCTTCCTTACCCTGGGCACCGGCGTGGGCGGAGGGATTGTGCTTGGCAATAAGATTTGGCACGGCGCGGACGGCATGGCCGGCGAGCTCGGGCATATGACGCTGGTCCCGGACGGCAGACCCTGTTCCTGCGGGAACACCGGTTGTCTGGAGATGTACGCTTCAGCGCGCGGGATTGTGCGGAGCTATTGCGAGGAATCCGGCGAAGCGGCGTCCCGGACGCATGCTGTTTTGAAAGAGGTTACGTCGGAAAAAGTGTATCAGGCGGCGCGAGAGGGCGACGTCATTGCACAACGGGTGATGAAGGACATGGGCCGCATGCTCGGCATCGGCATCGCGAACCTGATCAACATTTTCAACCCCCAAATGATCGTGATCGGCGGCGGGGTCAAGGACGCCTGGGACCTGTTTATCGGCGCTACGCGCGAGGAAATCATGCGGCGCGCTTTCCAGGTCCTCGCTGAACGGACGGAAATAATGCCATCGCTTCTCGGCGATGACGCCGGAATGGTAGGCGCGGCGGCGGTAGCGTTACAAAAATAGGAACTATGGCAAGCGCGAATATCAGGAATTTCTGCATCATCGCTCATATTGATCACGGCAAGTCAACCTTGGCCGACAGGATCCTCGAATATACCGGCGCGCTTTCGGACCGGGAGATGGCGGCCGCGGGCAGTGACCAGGTGCTCGATAATATGGACCTCGAGCGTGAACGAGGCATCACCATCAAGGCGCATGCGGTAAGGCTCCAGTATAAGGCGTCGGACGGCCAGGACTATATCCTGAACCTGATTGATACGCCGGGACATGTGGACTTCACCTACGAAGTGTCTCGCAGCATGGCCGCCTGCGAGGGCGCGCTGCTCGTGGTGGACGCTTCGCAGGGAGTTGAAGCGCAGACGCTGGCCAATGCCTACCTCGCCATCGACCACAACCTCGAGATCATCCCGGTGATCAATAAGATCGACCTGCCGAGCGCCGATATAGATGAGGTTAAGCGGCAGATCGAGGAATTAGTCGGCCTCGATGCTTCAGGCGCCATCCCGGCAAGCGCGAAGGCGGGGATCGGCACCAAAGAGATCCTCGAGTCGGTGGTGAAGAACATTCCCGCGCCGTCCGGGAACCCGGATGCGCCGCTCCGGGCGCTCCTGTTCGATTCATGGTATGACACGTACCAGGGGGTGGTAATCCTCGTTCGGGTGGTGGACGGGACCGTGCGGCCGAAGCAGAAGATCAAGCTGTACTCGAACTCCGCGCTCTATGAAGTGCAGTCCGTTGGGGTCTTCACCCCCAAGATGCGGCAGATAGCGGAATTATCGCAGGGCGAGGTGGGGTGCATCATCGCCGGCATCAAGCGGGTTTCGGACGCCAAGATCGGCGATACGATCATGGATGCCGATCGTCCGGCTGACTCACCGCTTCCGGGGTACAAAAACGTGAAGCCCATGGTCTTCGCCGGCATTTACCCCGTGGACAGCGACGGCTACGCGGATTTGCGCGACGCTCTCGAAAAACTGCGTTTGAATGACTCGTCGTTCACGTATGAGCCGGAAACGTCGCTTGCCCTCGGGTTCGGTTTTCGCTGCGGGTTTCTGGGCCTCCTGCATATGGACATCATAAAGGAACGGCTCGAGCGCGAGTTCAAGCTTGCGCTCATCCCCACGGCGCCGACGGTGGTCTACCGGGTGACGAAGAATGACGGCGAGCTCGTGATGGTTGACAACCCGGCCAAACTGCCGAATGTCCAGGATATCCGGTGTATCGAGGAGCCCATGATCGTGGCCTCGCTCATCACGCCGGAGCAGTATGCGGGGTCGCTCATCGCTCTGTGTCAGGAGCGGCGGGGCAATCAGAAGGAGATATCCTACATCACGAAAGAACGGATGCTGCTTGTCTATGATCTGCCGCTGAACGAGATTGTGATGGACTTCTACGACAGGCTCAAGTCCCTGACCAAGGGGTATGCGTCGCTCGATTATGAACTGTCCGGATATGTGGAGTCCGACCTTGTGAAGCTCGACATGCTCCTGAACGGCGAGCCCGTCGACGCGTTATCGCTCATTACGCACCGGGATAAGGCCGCGATCCGCGGCAGGCAACTCGCGGAGAAGCTCAAAGAGGTGATCCCGCGTCAACTCTATGAGGTGGTGATCCAGGCCACGATCGGCGCCAAGATCATAGCGCGCGAGACGGTCAGGGCGCTCCGTAAGGACGTGACCGCGAAGTGTTACGGCGGCGACATTACGAGAAAACGCAAGCTCCTCGAGAAACAGAAGGAAGGCAAGAAACGGATGAAGCAGGTCGGCAGCGTTGAGCTTCCGCAAGAGGCGTTCCTTGCGGTGCTGAAAGTCGGAGAATGACGGCAATTTAAGATTCAAAATTTAAAATTCAAGACATGAATGAGAGAATGAGCTTTTGAATTTTCAATCCCTTGCGCCGTTTTTTAACGACAACACAAGGATTACGGAGGCCTGATGTCAGAAGAGCGACAAGAAGTTAAAAAGAAGAAATCATTTTTTAAGGAATGGGTGGAGCCCTTCCTCATTGCGGCGGTCGTCGCCCTTTTCATCAGGCAGTTCATGGTGGAGGCGTTCAAGATCCCCTCGGGGTCCATGATCCCGACGCTCGCCATCGGCGATCACCTGTTAGTGAACAAGTTCATCTACGGTCCGCGAATACCGTTTACCGACATCAGGCTTTTCACGGGGAAGGAGCCGAAGCGCGGCGAGATCATTGTCTTTCGGTATCCGGAGGACGAATCAAAGAATTTTATCAAGCGCGTCATCGGGCTCCCGGGGGACAAGCTCGAGATCAAAAAAGGAAAACTGTTCCTCAACGATCAGCCGGTATTGAACGTCGCACAGGGCGTGTTCGAGGGAAAAGAACAGGGCTCCAGCCCGCTCTCGCATGACAAGCCGTTGTTGCTTGAAGAACAGCTCGGCGTCGTCAAGTATGCTATTTTGCATCTCCGCGACCAGTCGGGTTATGATTTCGGTCCCAAGCTCGTACCGGCTGAATCAGTATTTGTGATGGGAGATAACCGCGATAACAGCCAGGACAGCCGTGTCTGGGGGTTCGTGAAGTATGAAAAGATTCTCGGCAGAGCATCCATCCTCTACTGGTCCTGGGACGGCGCTGACCGCTGGGTAAGGTGGGAACGGATAGGGACGCTGATTCGGTAGCGAAAAAGAAGGAGGGAAAATTGTCAATTCTTTCGAAGAACAGCGGGAGGATCAGCTTTAAAACGTTATTTATTCTTCTGCTTTTATTTGTTGTTGTGCATGTCGGCGTCAAAACGGCGCCGATGTACATTGATGCGGAAGGGATGAAGGATGAAATGGTCACCAAGGCCCGTTTTTCGCAGACCTTCAAGGATGAGGAAATACAATCCGCTCTTGCGACGAAGGCAAAGGAAATAGGCCTTCCACTCGGACCGGACAATTTTAAATTGCTGCGCAATGAGACTACCCGCCGGATGAAGATCAGCGCGGCGTGGGATGTGGATATTCATTTCTTTTTTGATATCTATCCACCGTACACGGTCAAGACGTACCATTTTGAGCCGGTCATCGAAGAGGATTATACGAGAAAGTTCTAAGGAACCGTAACTACTCAGGTTCAAAGTTCCAAGGTTCACGGTTTAAGGTTAGAGAGCGATGAAGATTGAACGGTTTGAAGATATTGAGGCCTGACAACTGGCGCGTGAATTGACTCGAAAAGTGTGCCATCCAACAAAGAAACCAACCGTGAACCGTGAACCGTGAACCTGACAACCATAGTTACTACGGCAAGGTGAATTATCGATGATACGCAGCATGACGGGATATGGCCGGACGGAAGCGGGCGATGCGGGCAGTCGTTTTTCCCTTGAGCTCCGTTCGCTCAATAACCGTTATCTTGACATTCAGATAAAGCTTCCCCCGGGGCTTGCCGTTTTGGAGTCGCGGGTGAAAAAGTCCGTGCAGGAGCGATTTTTCCGGGGACGGTTCGATGTTTCCATTACCTGGAACAGCGAGCACGAGAGCGGCGGCGGGCTTGTTGTGGACGAGACATTGGCCGCGCAGTATGTCGGGATACTGAGGGACCTCAAGACGCGGTTTGGGCTGAGCGGAGACGTTGACCTCTCGTTAGTGGCGGGTTTGCCCGATCTTATCACGAGGACCGATATTCGAGAAGACCCGGAGACCCTCTGGCGGATTTTGTCAACAGGGTTGTCGCTGGCCCTTGACGAGCTCGAGCGGATGCGCGGTGAAGAAGGCGCTCACCTGGCACGGGATATCCGGGACCGGCTCGATACCGTGGAACGGGCGATTCAGGCAATCCGCTCTCAGGCGCCGGTTACCGTGGAAAACGCCCGCAAGCGAATGACCGAGGTCCTGAGCAGACTGTTGAACGAACAGCCCGATCCCGTCAGATTAGCGCAGGAGATAGCGGTTCTCGCGGAGCGTACGGATGTTACCGAGGAGCTTACCCGTCTCGGGTGCCACATGACGCAGTTCCGGTCAATGCTGGCCGGTTCCGCAAGCGAAGCCGTGGGCAGGAAACTCGATTTTCTGCTGCAGGAGATGGGACGGGAAGTGAATACCCTGGCGTCCAAGGCAATGGACGCTCGGATAGCTCTGGATGTGGTGAATGTCAAGGCGGAGTTGGAGAAGATTCGCGAGCAGGTCCAGAACATCGAATGATCCATGATCAATAACCTCGTCAATATAGGATACGGCAACATGGTGATGGCAACAAAGGTTGTGGCGGTCCTCTCTCCGGACTCGGCGCCTATGCGCCGGCTCAAGGAGGAAGCGAAGGAGCGGAAACGACTGCTCGACGCCACCCAGGGGAGAAAAACCCGGGCGATCATCATCACCGACAGCGACCACGTCATTCTCTCCGCGGTGCAGGTTGAAACCCTGATGCAGAGATTTTCCGGCGGGAGTGAACCGTGAAGAGAACGCAAGGATTGTTGTTCGTGGTTTCAGCGCCGTCGGGCGCCGGCAAGACGAGCTTGTGCAGGGCCATCACCGACTCGCTGGAAAACCTTACCCATTCCATTTCCCATGCAACGCGCAAACCGCGACCCGGCGAGATAGACGGGAGGGACTACTATTTTGTGAGCCAGGAGCGGTTCAGGGACATGGTTCAGGCGGGCGATTTCGCTGAATGGGCCGAGGTCCACTCGAACCTCTATGGGACCTCACGGCGCGTACTCGACGACATGATTTCAAAGGGACTGGATGTGATCCTCGATATCGACACGCAGGGCGCCAGGCAGATCAAGTCAAAGTATGACGCCGCAGTGTTCATCTTCATCATGCCGCCGTCGCTCGACATCCTCGAGGAACGGCTCCGCAACCGCAAGTCGGACCACGAGGACGAGATCCGGAAACGGATGCAAAGGGCGCGCGAGGAGATCAGGGACTATGCCCTGTATGACTACCTTATCGTTAACCGGGATTTCGACCGGGCGCTCACCGAATTGCGATCCATCGCTATCGCTGAACGGCGCCGCACCCGGCTGATGGACGCCGGATGGATCGAAGAGATGTTTTAAACGACAGAACAAAAGACGCATCATTTAAGGAGGCACACAATGCAAAAAGCGGCTGTAGATCTGATTTCTCTCCCCATCGAGATGAATGACAAAATTTCCGACACGAAGTTCCGTCTGGTCCACATCGCGTCTCAGCGGGTAAGGCAGTTGTCCGCCGGCGCTCCCCTGGAGGTTGCGACGCAGTCCATCAAGTACACGACCGTCGCCCTGGAAGAGGCTGTCGCGGGAAAATTCAGGATCCTTGTCGGAGAAGAGGCCGTAAAGGGCAAGGAAGATTTCCGCAAACAGGAAGAACGCTCGAAAATGGACGCGCAGCTCTCGGCCAGGGAAGAGGAGATTCGCAAGGAACTCAGCACCTATCTTTCCGAGTCAACGGAGGAAGAGGGGGCTGAAGAGCCTGTTAGCGAGGGCCAGGACGAAGAAGAAACAGACGCGGATTCTGAAACGGCGAAAAATACCGAGGAATAAGGGATGTCAGGCGTGGAGCGGCAGGACCACTTATCAGGGAAACGGATACTGCTCGGCGTAACCGGGAGCATTGCCGCGTATAAGGCCGTTGAGATACTGCGAAGGCTTACGGAGCGGGGCGCCGAGGTCCGCGTGGCGATGACAAAGCATGCCGAGAACTTTGTTTCTCGTCTTACTTTTGAAGCGCTCTCAAACAGGCCGGTGCTGCATGATGCGTTCTCCGATGGAGACAGGACCGTTATCGGACACATCGGGACCACCGACAGTCTGGACCTCGCGCTCGTTGCGCCGGCCACGGCGAACGTCATCGGCAAGATCGCCGCGGGCATTGCCGACGACGCGTTGACCACGGCGCTGATGGCGCTCGATTGCCCGCTCCTTGTTGCGCCCGCCATGAACGACCGGATGTATCGAAATCCCGTTCTGCGGAAAAACATATCCGTTCTCAAGGAATACGGCGTCAGGTTCATCGAGCCTGCCACCGGCAGTCTTGCCTGCGGCACGACGGGCCAGGGAAGGCTCGCGGATATTGACCTGATCATCCAGGAAATCTCCGCTCTCTTTACCCGGAAAGACCTGACGGGAAAGACCGTGCTGGTAACAGCGGGACCAACCCGCGAGTTCATTGACGCGGTCCGCTTTATCAGCAATCCGTCCACCGGGAAAATGGGGTATGCGCTTGCCGCGGCCGCGCGGGACCGCGGCGCGGAAGTGGTCCTGATAGCGGGCCCCACGCAGCTTGCGCCGCCTCAGGGTGTGAAGGTGGTATTCGTGGTCAGCGCCGCGGACATGCATCGCGCAGTCATGGAGCATCTCGACCGCAGCCATATCGTGATCATGGCCGCGGCGGTGTCCGATTTCAAGCCTCTCCAGACGGCTGAGCGTAAAATAAAAAAAGAAGAAGCCTCGGAAACCCTTCAGCTTGGACGAACCGGGGATATTCTGCTTGAAGTCGGCAAAACGGTGGGGAAGCGGCTACTGATCGGATTTGCCGCCGAGACGGACAATCTTGATCAGAACGCCGTGAAGAAACTGAGAGACAAACAGCTCGATATGATCGTTGTAAATGACCTGTTGAAGAGCGGGTCGGGCTTCGGCGCCGATACGAACGCCGTGACGATCATAGAACGGTCAGGCAAGAGGATCGAGTTGCCGACCATGTCGAAATCCGCTATTGCCGCCCATATCATGAGCGCCATCAGCGAACTCGCAAGGCAAAAGAACTTTTGATCAATTATGCCCCACTCCCCGCCATAATCCAAAGTTACATTGTTTCTTGACAAATAAAACCTGTCAAACTATAATAAACTCAAGTAGCGAAACTACCATTCTGATATTCATACTATTGTGATCTTCATGGATAACCTCGAGCTTCTCCACAAGACGGCGCTCTTCATGGGCAGCGGCAAAGAAGAAATAGAGTTGATTCTGGGGCTGTTTCAGGAACGCCGGATCAAGCCTAATTCGACAATCTTCACCGAAAACATGCCCGCGGAAGCGCTCTATATCGTGAAAAGCGGTACGGTCAGGATTACGATGATGGCCGGAGAAGGCGAGGAACAGGGGCTCTTGCTTCTCGGGCCCGGTGAATTTTTCGGCGAGCTCGCGCTGGTTCAGGAATCGAACCGCTTAGTGACGGCGCGGGCCGAAGCGCCTGTCGAGCTCTTGATTTTAACAAGAAAAGATTTTCATGTTTTGATCGAACTGGCGCCGCGGACCGCTGCCAGGGTCCTCGTGATCGTTGCAAAATTGCTCGCCATGCGCATTAAAGCTTACAGTGAAAGGCTCAAGAAACTTCTCGCGTCATGATCCTTTCTTATGACACCGCGCGCAATTTTTATCGGAACCTGCGTCAAACCCCTTCATTCCGTTGTGGCAGTGCCCGCAGAAGGCCCGCTTGTTCAGTCTCTCCTTTTTTATCTGAAAACTGCCCGTATCCTTGGCAAAGGCCGAGAAGTGGCATGCTGAACACTTGAGGCCCCGGGTCTTCAGGTGGTAGTCGTGGCTAAAATGTACGGGATCCATGTCCGCGGGCTTGAAGGTGATGTTTCCGCCGTCGACTGCAAGGGCAGAGGCGCGGATTGCCGTAAGTGCGATAACAAGGAGGATGGTCTTAAACATAGGTATCTACCCCCGGTGACAGCGAACGCAATTTTTCGGGTCCTTCGCGTCGAAGCCCCCCTTCTGGCCGTTATGGCATTTCCCACAGAAATCACCTTTGGTTATCTTGTTCATATCCATCTTGTAGGAACCCTGGGACATCTGGAATATCTGATAGTGACATCCAGTGCACTTCAGGCCTTTTCCAATCACATGCTTCTCATGACTGAAAATGACCGGTGAGGCATTCTTGGGTTTGAAGACCAACTCGCCACCGCCGACCTTTTGCGCAAAGGCGGACAACGGAACAGAAAGACAGACCACGACAACGATAAGCGCTAATATCTTGTTCATAGTTTTCCCCTCCATAGAACCGAATTAACAGCTTTAAAATAATTATAACAAATAACCATAATTTGTTCAAGTAATTTCTCGTGTTGTGTCTCGTGTTGATATTTCGCCGACAGGGTGTCAATCTCTGATATACTATGATGGAATACAGTTATGATCGCTCCTAATCCGCAGCATGAGGCGCCGACCATGATGCCCGAAAGAACGATGGAAATCATCAAAACATATACTAACCGGCTCAAAAAACCGGTCAGGCTGGTCCTTTTCACCAGCGAGAGGGGTTGCGCGGCCTGTCCGGACATGCTGGGCCTCGTTCAGGCCATCAAGACGCATTTTGACAAGATAGCCCTGGAATCCTATGATCTGGTCATGGACCGGGACAAATCACAGCAATACGGCATTCAGCAGGCGCCGGCCGTTGTGCTGCAGGGTTGGGATGGAGAGATGGTCGCGTTTTACGGACTCATAGAAGACGTTTCTCTAAAAATACTCTTAGACACGATCCAGTCCCTGTCCAGCACGAAAATATGGCTTCCCGACGATGCGCGGCGCGCCCTGAAACATCTTGCCCATGACGTCAAGATACGGGTTTTTGTGGAAAGCGACTGCCCTCTGTGCCGGCCCGTGGCCAAGACCGCTATCGGCCTGGCGCTCGAGAGCGGATTCATCGATACCGACATCATCGTGGCAAGCGATTTCCCGGAGCTTATCAAAAAGCACAAAATAACCGTACTGCCGAAGACGATCTTTGGCGAGAACCTGCACATGGACGGCCATGTGACGGAGGGCGAGTTCCTGGAGATGATCTTTCAGGCCGAAGGGCTCAAGACAGGCCCGGACCAGCGCTGTCTCGTGTGCGGTAATCCCTCGCCGGATATCATCTGCGCGAGTTGCAAAATGAGGATTCAGGCGGAAGCGCTCGATCAGAAGACCAGAACGGAGAAGGGATTGCAGCGGCCGTAGCTCTTCCCGCAAAGCCCGGGACACCCTTTTCCCCATCCCAGGGAATGAAGGAGTTTTTCGGAGATCGTTGATATGAAACAGGCGCTGTTCCAGGAAGCGAGAGAAGAGGGTAAGGTGCAGTGCGGTCTGTGCAGTCACCGCTGCATCATTGTTCCCGGAAAACGCGGTATCTGCGGCGTGCGTGAGAACAGGAGTGGTGTCCTCTACAGCCTTGTCTATGATAAAATCATCGCCCGGAACATAGATCCCATCGAGAAAAAACCGCTCTTCCATTTCCAGCCGGGCAGCCTGTCCTATTCCATCGCGACCCCGGGCTGCAACTTCCGCTGCAAACACTGCCAGAACGCCGACATCTCGCAGCTTCCGCAAGACCGCGGCGGCATGATCGTGGGTGATGCCGTCACGCCGCGGCAGATCGTGGACGCGGCGCTCAAATACTGCTGCGCCAGCGTCTCCTATACCTACACCGAGCCCACCGTCTACTTCGAGCTTGCTTTTGACACGGCGTGTCTGGCAGCGGAGGCTGGGCTCAAGAACGTGTTCGTGACGAATGGCTACATCACCCCTGAGGCCCTCAAAACCATCCAGCCCTATCTCCATGCCGCGAATATCGATCTTAAGGGCTTTACCGACGATTTTTACAAGAAAATCTGCGGCGCGCGGCTCCAGCCCGTGCTCGATACGATCAAGCTGTACAAGGAACTCGGCATCTGGATCGAGATCACCACGCTCGTGATCCCCGGTCACAATGACTCCGATGAAGAGCTCAAGGGCATCGCCCGGTTCATCCGCTCCGTGGGCGAGGAAATACCCTGGCATGTTACCCGGTTCCACCCGACGTACAAGCT
>JANONA010000116.1:0-2202 GCA_031420575.1 Nitrospirota bacterium
AACAATATGCAACTGTCCCGTCTGCTGGACGCGCGGGCGCCGCGAAAATTCGGCAACTATCACGGCATCAAGATCGGCTGCGCGGGAAACTTCGGAAAGACCACCAGCCTGGCCGCCGTTGCGGCGATCTTGAATGAAAAGCTGGACACCGCGTGCCGCGTATTTCGATTCGGGAAAGAACGCATTCGTTCGATCGGCATTGTCGCCGGCGGCGGCGGGAGTGTGCTGAAAGAGGCTTGCAGGCTGCGGCTTGACTGCTTTCTCGTCGGCGAGCTCGATCTTGCCGCGTACAACGCGGCAAAGGACTACGGCATGAACCTTCTGGTTGCCGGCCACTATGCAACGGAAACGGTCGGGGTCAGGGCATTGATGCCGCTTGTCAGGGAAACCTTTGGGGTGGAAGCGGTCTTTATTTCAGATCCGAAGGACTTGTAAACTCCGTTAGAGAGCGAATAAAGATTAACAAGGTTAACCTCAGACCACAAAAGAAACTTTACCACGGAGTTACACGGAGGAGGCGCACGGAAAGAGCAAAAAGCAATCTTTATAATATGTTTCTCATCATTTCAGTGAGACTCCGTGGCATTTTCCGTGGTAAAAACCTGACTCAAAATTCAAGATGTTGGTTCGTAACGTACTTTAAAGAAGGGAGTTTATATGGCGAAACCAGTTGTAGGAATATTGATGGGGAGCGATTCCGACCTGCCGATCATGCAGGAGGCGGCGGCCATGCTTCAGGAGTTTGGGATCGAGTACGAGATGACGATCGCTTCGGTGCATCGTACGCCGAAGAAGGTGTTTGAATACAGCCAGAGCGCGGAGAAACGCGGGCTCAAGGTAATCATCGCCGGAGCGGGCTGGGCAGCGCACCTGGCCGGGGTGGCGGCGTCGCAGACCACGCTGCCGGTGATCGGTGTGCCGATCGACTCGTCTCCGCTCAAGGGGCTCGACGCGTTGCTCGCCACGGTGCAGATGCCGGGCGGCGTGCCGGTGGCGACCATGTCGCTCGGCAAGGCCGGCGCGAAGAACGCCGGCGTGTTCGCGGCGCAAATCATCGCCACGAGCGACGTGAAGATGGCCAACCGCCTCAAGGTCTTCAAAGTCGAGATGGAGCGCGAGGTGGAGGAAAAGGCCAAGCGGTTCATAACGCTTACTTCGATCCCCGCGGTCGCCAAGGCATCCGCGCCCGCGAAGGTCTCCGCACCCGCCAGAGTCTCCGCACCCGTCAAGGAAGCGGAGCCCGCTGTTGAGGGCGCTCTTGCCAAGAAGAAACCAAGGCGCAGACGGTGGAAGAAAAAACCGGGCAGCGCCGCGCCGACGCAAGGACCGGCGGAGTGAAGACCGAGCTTGCGTGTCTGCCCTGTTTTTTCCGGCAGATAGACCGCACCTTGAGCTATGCGGGTGTGAACGGCGACCGTGGCCGAAGCATCGGCCGCAAGGCGGAAAAGGCGATCGAGAGCGCTTCCCTTGATGAGGTCCCGGCCAGGACCACCACGCTGATCCACCGGATACTGCGCGACGAGACGGGTGTCGATCCTTACAAGCGGGTCAAGGACGCCTATAACCGTATCGCCCTCGACAAACTGCCCGCCCTCAGGCGCACGGCTATGACCATCTCCGATCCCCTGGAAGGAGGCGTGCGCGCGGCTATCGCGGGAAACGTGATCGACTTCGGCATTTACGACAGCATTGATCTGGACCGCTCCATGGACGAATCGTTCCGCCTGCCGCTGCCGGACGCCCACCTTCGCGCGTTCACCGCCGCGGTCCATAAGTCACGCCGCATCCTCTACCTCTGCGATAACGCCGGCGAGATCGTGTTCGACCGGGTCCTGCTCGAAATTCTGCGAAACAGGGGCAAGGAGGTGGTCGCGGTGGTCAAGGGCTCACCGGTGATCAATGATGCCACGCTCGACGACGCGCGGGCCGCCGGCCTCCATGAATGCGCCACGGTGATCGACAACGGGAATGACGGCGTCGGCACGCTGCTGGAATCGTGTTCGCCGGGGTTCATGGATGCGTACCGGTCCGCTGACCTGATCATCAGCAAGGGCCAGGCCAATTACGAAACACTCGCGCAGGTAAAGGATGAGCGCATCTTTTTTCTTTTTAAAGTTAAGTGTTCGGTTGTGGCCGCCTTCCTGAAACGGGAAAACGGCGACCTTGTGCTGATGGGCGGACGGGGATAGATTGCGGATTGCG
>JANONA010000117.1:0-1673 GCA_031420575.1 Nitrospirota bacterium
CGTGATTGCTATTTCAGAAGTTGCAGCGGAAAAGATCAAGGAAATACTCGAAGCGGAAGGTGTTCCCAACCATGCCCTGCGCGTAACAACAGCCGGCAACGGATGTGGTTGCGGCCCGTCCTATGAAATCATGATCGACGACAAGACCGGAGATGGAGACACGGTGGTCGAGAAGAACGGCGCCAGGCTTTTTGTCGACGCTTCGACTGTCAGGACGCTGGAAGGCGCCGAGCTCGGGTTCATCAGCGATGAGCGTGGTGAGGGCTTTGCCATTAATTTTCCGAATGGTGCGCCGTCCGGCGGGAGCTGTGGCTGCGCCGGCGGCGAGGAACAGCCCAAACCGAGCGGCGGGGGATGCGGTTCCGGCGGTTGCGGGTGCGGGTGATTCGATTGCGGAATGCGGAGTGCGGAATGCGGAGTAAAACCCAAAGTTCGCATTCATCGGTGGTCAGATGAGGTGATGAGGAGATTCTATGTTCCAACCTTTGTATCGGCCGAGAAGGCTGCGGTCAAACGAGAACATACGGCGCATGGTGCGGGAGACAAAGCTTTCTCCCGATGATTTCGTTTATCCGCTTTTTGTCACTCATGGCAAGGGCATGAAGAAAGAGATCAGTTCCATGCCCGGGAACTATCAGCAGTCCATAGACAACATTGTGAAGGATTGCGAGGAAGTAAAAGGTCTCGGCATTCCGGCGGTCATCCTTTTCGGCATCCCCGAGCGCAAGGACGAGACGGGCAGTGAAGGCTGGTCGGACGAGGGAATCGTGCAGCATGCGATCAAGGCCATCAAGAACAAGACGCCGGAACTCACGGTGATCACCGATGTCTGTCTCTGCGAGTACACGAACCACGGCCATTGCGGCGTGATTAAAAACGGCGTTGTTGACAACGATGCCACGCTCGAATTGCTCGTCAAGGAAGCGCTCTCCCATGTCAGGGCGGGCGCGGACATGGTCGCGCCGTCGGACATGATGGACGGCCGCGTCGGCGCCATTCGCGAGGTCTTGGACAGCGAGGGCTTTTCCAATATCCCGATTATGGCCTATGCGGCGAAATACGCATCGAGCTTCTACGGTCCCTTCCGCGAAGCAGCCGAATCAACCCCCCAGTTCGGCGACCGCAGGTCGTATCAGATGGACCCGCCGAACAGCCGCGAGGCCATGCGCGAAACGGCGCTGGATATCGAGGAAGGCGCCGACATCGTCATGGTAAAGCCGGCGTTGGCGTATCTCGATATCATCTATCAGGTAAAGCAGCAGTTCAACCTGCCGGTGGCCGCCTACAACGTGAGCGGAGAATTCTCCATGATCAAGGCAGCGGCCAAAATGGGCTGGATCGACGGAGAACGCGCCATGATGGAGTCGCTTATCTCGATCAAGCGCGCGGGCGCGGACATTATCCTTACCTATTTCGCCAAGGAAGCGGCGAAACTTCTCCAGAAGTAAACTATCGTCAGGGCGCCTGTACAACTTCATAGTTCCTGAGCTCTCCGGAAGGTAACCCGGCGCTTTTTACATCCACCTTACCGATCAAGGAGGTTCCATGAAGGTCATTGCGTTTAACGGGAGCGCCCGGAAGGAAGGGAACACCGCACTGCTTCTGAACACCGTGCTAAAGGAACTGGAGGCCGAGGGGATCGGGACGGAAATCTATCACCTTGCCGGAAAGCC
>JANONA010000118.1:0-3632 GCA_031420575.1 Nitrospirota bacterium
GCCTCAATATCTTCAAACCGTTCAATCTTCATCGCTCTTTAACCTTGAACCGTGAACCTTGGAACCTGAGTAGTTACAAAGAATCATTGTGAGAGGAGCGGCGTTATGGCTGAGGAAAAACATCTCGAGGAATTCGAGGAATCCCTGGGCGCGTACAAATCCAGGATCACGCAGGTGAACAAGGCGACCCTGACCTGGGACAAGGAACTGATCTTCATTGGCCGGACGAACCGCGGGTATGAAGTGGAGTACGACGCCCAGCAGCAGTGGGGCTGCTCGCCGACCGAGACGCTGCTTTTGAGTGTTGCGGGGTGTATGGGGATCGACATGGTGTCGTTCCTCAAGAAGATGAAAGTTGAGCTCAAATCGTACAAAATGGACATCATGGGTGAACGGAATCCCACGCCGCCCCAGTATTACACGTCCATCGAGATGATCATCTCGGTCACGGGCAGCGGCCTCACCGCCAAAAAGATAGAGCGCGCCATTTCGCTGTCCCAGGAGAAGTACTGCTCCGTGTACCATTCGCTCAGAAAAGACCTCAAGGTGAAGGTGGAGTATACGTTCGAGAACCTGTAATGATTTCCATGGTGCGGTCCGTTCGGGGAACGGACCCTACGCCTGTAGGGCGCGTTTCCCAAACGCGCCGAACAAACTTTGCACTTTGAACCTGGATTTATTCCTATGACCACTTTCCGTCTTCTCAAAAACGGCGCTGCGGCGTTTCCGGAAATGTTCAGAGCGATTGACGGCGCCACGTCGTCCATCGCCCTGGAGATGTATATTATTGCCGATGATGAAACCGGCGGAGCGCTTCGGGAACGCCTTGTCAAGGCCGCTGAACGGGGCGTTCAGGTCATGGTTTTGGTAGATGCCCTGGGCTCCTGGAATTTGCCGGACGCTTTATGGGATAAACTCCGCGCCGCCGGCGGCAAGGTACGCTGGTTCCGCCCTATCGCAAAAGGGGTGTTTTTCTTCCGAAACCATCGCAAACTCCTGCTCGTTGACGATTCCCTTGCATACCTTGGCGGGATGAATATTGCCGACGAATACTATCTCGGCGCGCACGGGGAATTACCCTGGCGGGACAATATGCTTGAGATTGCGGGGGCGGACGCGGCATGGCTGCGGGGGTCCTTCTTACGGATGTGGGACCGGACCGGTTCGCCCTTTCGCGGGTTCTTGCTTCGGCTGTACCGTGACCGGGACAGGAGAGCGGCCGGTGAAGGCGGCGTACGGTTCCTCGAAAGCGGGCCGGAGAACCCCACACGGCCGGTCCGCGGGGCCTACCGTCAGGTGATACAAAACGCGCGCGCGGGCATCGACCTCGCCATGGGCTACTTCTATCCGCACGGCAGGATGCTGCGCGCGCTCAAACGCGCGGTCAAGCGCGGGGTGCGCGTGCGGCTCCTGTTCTCGCGGAAGACCGACGTGCCGGTGGCGCGCTGGGCCGCGCGGGGGCTTTACGGAATACTGCTCAGGGCGGGGATTGAAGTCTGGGAGTACCTGCCCGCGATGATGCATGCAAAGCTCGCAATAGCCGACGATACCGTTGTTGCCGGCTCGGCGAATTTGGATATTCGGAGCGGCAGTATCAACTACGAACTTGTGGCGGTCGTGACCGATGTTGAGCTTGCCAAAAGGGCAAGCGCGGATTTTGAGGAGGATCTTAAGCAGTCGGTCCGCATTCAGCTCGAAGAGTGGCGGAAACGTTCAATCATCCAGAAGATCAAGGAGCGTTTCAGTTATTATCTGCTCGCGCGGTTCGATATATTTGTTGCCCGCAGGGAAATGGCGAGGAAGGGTAGATAGGAGATAGGAGAATAGTAGACAGTAGGCAGTAGACAGGAGACAGTAGACAGTAGACAGAAAACCCTGAACCCTGAACCCTGAACCCTGTACTCTATACCCTGTACCCTGTATTTTCGACATAGGAGGAATCATGAAGCTCAAGGGAACCAAAACAGAAAAGAATCTTCTCGCGGCCTTTGCCGGGGAATCGCAGGCAAGGAACCGGTATACTTTTTTCGCGAGCGTTGCGAAGAAAGAAGGGTACGAGCAGATCGCGGCGATCTTCCTCGAGACCGCGGAGAACGAGAAAGAGCACGCCAAGCGGTTCTTCAAGTTCCTTGAAGGCGGGATAGCCGAGATTACGGCATCGTTCCCGGCAGGCCGCATTGGTACGACGGCCGGGAACCTGAAGGCCGCGGCGGAGGGGGAGAACGAGGAGTGGACAAAACTGTATCCGGAATTCGCGAAGATGGCGGAGCAGGAGGGATTCCCGGAGGTGGCAGCCGCTTTCCGGTATATTTCGAAAGTCGAAATAGAGCACGAGAAGCGGTATCTGAAGTTACTCGAAAATGTGGAAAAAGGGAAGGTTTTTAAAAAGAATTCGCGGGAAACCTGGATATGCCGGAACTGCGGATATCACCACGAGGGCACGGACGCGCCCGAGCAGTGTCCCGCGTGCCTGCATCCCAAGAGCTTCTTTGATCTCTGGTATGAGAACTATTAAACCATCTTTCCTATTGCAAATAAGGGGGCTGGAGACGTATAATGTCTTGTTCGTTTATGGAGGTTGCTATGATGGATACGACAAATTGGAAGGTTATCGAGGCCCCGACTTGTCCGCACTGCAAGGCGCTCATGGAGCAGATGGATTCGCGCCACATGGACTGGGATTCGCCTTATCTCTGGGTTTGCTACAATAACGAATGCGCGTCGTTCAAAAAAGGCTGGAACCACATGATGGAAAATTTCGGGCAGTTGGTTTCTTACCGTTTTATGATCCATCCCCAGAATGGCGTGCCGGGTGTGATTCCGGCGTTCAGCCACGAATATCTGGAGCAGCACGGCAAGCCTGCGAACCCGAACTACTCATTGGACGAGTAGGCGGTCGCTGTCCGAAGGCTCTGTTCACGCTGTCGGTAAGGTAGCGCTCCGCTGACCGTCCCCCGAGGCCGCTATGTTGCGGCTGACGCCGTCGGGGATCCCTCTTCCGCTTTTTCCCCAACCTTTTCTATCGCTGATTGCGGGCCGAAGCTTAATAGCCGGTGATATAGTCTTTCAGGTAATGAATCTCCGAGGTGAGCTTTTTGACCTGGGTCTGTATGATATCACGGATAGACAGCATGCCGACGACCTTAGTTGTTCTCGAAAACAGGCAGATGCCGGATATTTTTCTCCACCATGATCGCGGCGATATCGTTCAGGTCGTCTTCAAGAACGGCAACGATGAGGTTGGTCACCATGAACTCCCTTATCTTCATATCCTTGAAGCTCTTCCCGCCTGAGGACATATAGCACCGCACGATGTCACGCTCCGTGAAGATCCCGACCGTTTTCCCCTGGTCGTTCACCATGATCGCGCTGATCTTCCGGCCGTGCATCGATCTGATGGCGTCTTCCACCGAGCTGTCCGCGTCAATGGATACAATGTCCTTTCCCCTGGATTCCAGCAAGCTCAGCACTTTCATATTTTTTCCTCCTAGTGTTGCAACAATTTAATTACGAAACACCACGAAGTGGTGCGGACCGTTCGGGGAACGGTCCCTACGATATATTATTTAGGTCGTAGGGCGCGTTTCCCAAATGCGCCGAACCGCTAAAACGTGTTTCGTTTTTAACGTGTC
>JANONA010000119.1:0-7767 GCA_031420575.1 Nitrospirota bacterium
ATGTACTGCGGGGCGCCCTTTTCAAGGATCGACAGCTCGGAAGGCATATCTTCATAGAGCTTGCCGTTATACTTGTAGCCCACGCAGATTTTGATCTCCTTGAGCGTATCGAGCACGTCTATCTTCGTGATCGCGGCGCTCGTCATGCCGTTCACGCGCGCGGCGTGACGGATAATGAGCGTGTCCGCCCAGCCGCACCGCCGCGCCCTGCCGGTCGTGGCGCCGTATTCCCTGCCCCGGGCGCGGAGCAGTTCGCCGACCTTGTTCTCCTGCTCCGTGGGGAACGGGCCGCTGCCCACGCGGGTGGTGTAGGCCTTGACGATGCCCATCACCTCGGTGATCGTATTCGGCCCGATGCCGAGCCCGGTGCAGGCGCCGCCCGCGGTGGGGCTCGATGAGGTCACAAAGGGGTAGGTCCCGTGGTCCACGTCGAGATGGGTGCCCTGGGCGCCTTCGGCCAGGATCTTCTTGTTCCGAGCAACGGCGTCGTTCAGGAAGAGCGTGGTGTCGGCAAAATATTTCCTGAGCCGCCCGGCGTAGGCCATGTACTCGTCGTAGACCTGGTCCTGATGCACTAATGGCGCGTTGTAAAACCGCTTGAGCAGGAAGTTCGCCTCGCCGGTGTTGCACGCAAGCTTCTCGCGGAACGTCTTTGGCTCAAGGAGGTCCGCCATGCGGATGCCCTTGCGGTTGATCTTGTCGGCATAGGCCGGACCGATGCCGCGTCCCGTGGTGCCGATCTTCTTGTTCCCCTTGAGCTTCTCGCTCGCCACATCGAGCGCCCGGTGGTACGGCATGATCAGGTGGGCGTTCTTGCTGATGAGCAGGCTCTCGTCGAACTTAATCCCGCGCTTCTTTAACCCGTACATTTCCTCGAGCAGGGCGGCGGGGTCCACCACCACGCCGTTCCCGATGATGCATTTTTTGCCCTTGTGCAGGATCCCCGACGGGATCAGGTGCAGGATGAACTCTTCCTTCCCCACCACCACCGTATGGCCCGCATTGTGGCCGCCCTGATAGCGCGCGACAATATCCGCGCGCTCGGTCAGGAGGTCAATGATCTTTCCCTTGCCTTCATCGCCCCACTGGGCGCCGACAACGACTAAAACCGGCATGATTTCTCCTATGGCAATGCAAAGTGCAAATTGAAAATTGCAAAGTGCAAAATGAGGAAAGTGCGTTTTTCACTTTAACTTTGTACTTTGAACCTTGAACCCTGAACCTTGCACTCGCTTTATTATATTCTAATCTGCTTCGCCGACAGAACGTTCGGCATCTGTTTGATCTTTGCCATGAGGTCGTCGGACACGGGGCTGTCAATGCTCACGACCGACATCGCCATCCCGCCCCGCTTTTCGCGGCCGAACTGCATGCGCGCGATATTGATCCCGTTTTGGCCGAGCAGCGTGCCGATGCCGCCGATAACGCCCGGCTTGTCGTTGTTCGTGAGAACAAGCATGTCGCCCTCGGGCACGGTCTCCATGGGGAAGTTATCCACCTGGATGATGCGCGGCTCTTTTTTGCTGTTCAGCGTCCCGGCAACGGACAGTTCCTTGCCGCCGGCCTTAACCCGGATCGTGATGAGACTCGTGTACTCGGTGGTGTCTGTCGATTTGGACACCTTGATCTCGATGCCGCGGTCCTTGGCAATGAGCGGCGCATTCACGTAGTTCACGTTCTCGTTGAGAATCGGCGTGAGCAGGCCTTTGAGCGCCGCGAGCGTGATCGGCTCAAGTTTCAGGTTTGACACCTCACCGCTGTACTCCACTGTCACCTGCGTGAGGCCTCCCTCACAGAGCTGTGTCTGGAAGAGGCCCATGCGCTCCGCCAGGTTGATGTAGGGAGAGAGCATGGGGAGCTGGTCCGCGGGCACCGACGGCACGTTCACGGCGTTCCGCACGGTCCCGGCGATGAGGTAGTCCACGATCTGCTCGGCAACAGCCACGGCAACGTTCTCCTGTGCCTCACGGGTTGAGGCGCCAAGGTGCGGCGTGGCGATAAAGTTGTCGAGGGTGAAGAGCGGGTGGTTCTCCGGCGGCTCTTTCTCGAACACGTCGAATGCCGCACCGGCGACCTTGCCGCTCTTCAATGCCTCGTAGAGGTCCTGTTCGTTCACGATCCCGCCCCGGGCGCAGTTGATGATGCGCACCCCGTCCTTCATCCGGCTGATCGTGTCTTTGTTGATCAGGTTCGCCGTCTCCTTGGTCTTCGGCGTGTGGATCGTGATGAAATCCGACCGTTTGTAGATCGTAGGCAGGTCGGCCAACTCGATGCCGAGCGACTTGGCTTTGTCCGGCGAGATGAACGGGTCGTAGGCCAGCACCTTCATGCCGAGCCCGAGCGCCCGGTTCGCGACCACGCCGCCGATGGCGCCCATGCCGATGATGCCCAGGGTCTTGGCGTAGAGCTCCACGCCTTCGAACTTTTTCTTTTCCCACTTGCCCGCCTTGAGCGAGGCGTAGGACTGCGGGATCATGCGGGCGCAGGCGAAGATCATGCCGATGGTGTGCTCCGCCGTCGTGACCGTGTTGCCGCCCGGCGTATTCATCACCACCACGCCCTTCTTGGTGGCTGCCGGGATCTCCACGTTATCCAGACCGCTGCCGGCGCGACCAACGACCTTGAGCTTCGTCGCCTTCTCAAGCAGCCCCGCGGTGACCTTGGTGGCCGAGCGGATGATGAGCGCGTCGTAGTCGCCGATGATCTTCTCGATCTCCTCGACCGAGGTTTTGCTCCGGGCGTCCACGTCGAGCCCGGCTTTTTTCAAGATCTCCACCCCGATGGGCGAGAGGTTATCGCTGATCAGAACCTTCATGAATCCTCCGTTATCTGAACAAAAATAAGGAAGGTAGGAAAGTGGGAAGGTAAGAAATTAGGAGTAAAGATTCCTACCCTCGTACCTTCTTAACCTCTTACCTTCGTGTTGTTACTTTATCAGGATTTCCTGCGCCGCGCCCACGCCCGTGCCGAGCTTCACCGGGTGGCCCAGACCCTTCAGTACCATCTCGATGCCGGCCACGGCGGTAATCACGTCAAAGGTATCGGCATAGCCAAGATGCGCGATGCGGAAAATCTTGCCCTTGAGCTGGTCCTGACCGCCCGCGCCGGTGATGCCGTATTTCTCGCGCAGGTTCTTGTAGATCTCCTGGCCGTCAACGCCTGCCGGCGCTTCGATTGCCGTGAGCGCATTGCTCGGAGATTCCTTCGGGAAGAGCTTAAGGCCCAGGGCCTCAGCACCAGCGCGCGTCGCCCTGGCAAGCTTCGCGTGGCGCGCGAACACATTCTCGAGTCCCTCGTCCCGGAGCATCTTGATGCAGGAGTTCAGGCCGATGATGAGCGTCACGGCCGAGGTGAAATTCGTCTGGTTCTTTGCCAGGTTCTCGCGCTCTTTTTTGAAGTTGAAGTAGAACTTCGGCGTCTTTGCCGTATCAGCCATCTTCCACGCCTTGTCGCTCACGGACACAAACGCGAGCCCCGGCGGCAGCATCACACCCTTCTGGGACCCGCCGATCATCACGTCAATGCCCCACTCGTCGGTCCTGATATCATGGGCCACGAGCGCGGAGATCGCGTCAACGACAAAGAGCGCGTCGGTCTTCTTGACCACCGCGGCAATGGACTTCACGTCGTGGTACACGCCCGTGGACGTCTCGTTCGCCTGGACGAACACAGCCTTGATCTTCGGATTCTTCTTGAGGCTGGCCTCGACCTGCTCGGGTTTGATCGCATAGCCCCACTCCACTATGAGCTCTTCGACCTTCATGCCGTAGGCCTGGCAAATCTTAGTCCAGCGTTCGCCGAACTTACCGCCGTTCAAAACGAGCACCTCGTCGCCGGGGCTCAGAAAGTTCGTAACCGAGCCTTCCATGCCGCCGGTGCCGGTGGAGCACAGGATCAGCACGTCATTCTTAGTCTGATAGAGCCACTGAAGGCCCTTCTTCGCCGAATCGAGGATTGGCAGGAAGTCCGGCGCGCGGTGATGGATGATCGGCATGGCCATGGCCAGGAGCGCCTCGGGAGGCACCGGGGTCGGGCCGGGAGCTAAAAGATATTTTTTCCGCATAAGTGTACCCTCCAAAAAATTTTAGACAATACGTCCGCCTGTTTGCTCCAGAGTAAAGAAAAAAACGCGATATCGTTAGCGAATGATTATGAACGACGAAATGAGTGTCCCGCCGGGACGGGACCTATGCCAGGGGTTGGCATGTCGCTGGGATAGTGCGGGTGTCTGTGCTGTTTCAAGGTAATACGCGCCTCTCTTTTGATAATTCAGGCAACAGGCCAAAAACCATTTAACAGTAGCATATGCGGCGGAAAATTGTCAAGAAAATAGTGGGCAGGCCCCCCTGCGCGGGATCAGGCCTGAGGACGGAATCCCGCTACTTTGGCGCCACATCCATGGTCACTTCCACCGTGAGCACCGGCATGATGCGGTCATTGGAGTAAATACTGACGTGTTTCGTCAGATACCCGCTCCTGTTGGCCGTGTCCACCGTCGCTTTCACGTGTCCAACGGCCCCCGGTTCCAGGCGATCAGAACTGATCACCGCGGCGGTACAGCCTCAGGAAGACAGGACCTTTTCTATGACTAATTGTTCGCTGCCCGCGTTCTTGATTTCGAATACATGCGCGACCCGCGTCCCCTGGACGACCTTGCCGAAATCATGGCGCAACTCCTTGATCTCGATCCTCGGCCCCTTATAGTCAAGAGCCGCCAGTGGTCCGGCGCACAGCAGGCCGGCCATCGCCATGCTCATCAGAACTATCCGCTTCATGCTCTATCCCCTTCCCTGTTCGTATTCTCATCCGCATTCCGCAATCAGCGCTTCACAGCCCCATTTTTTTCTGATAGATCATACTGACAAGCTCTTCGCGCGTTATCACTTTTTTTTCAATCAACAGGGTAATGAGCGCGTTGATCCGCATCCTATTGTCTTCCAGAGACTGTTGCGCGGTGTCATCCTTGGACAGGATGGACGACGCATCGGACGCGACTTCCTTCGGCACACTGAGGTCGCTGCCGCGGATGATCTCCATCTTGCCGGAGGAGGGCGTTCTATGGAGGAAGGATGTTTGCGCCTTGTTGCGGACAACTTCCTCTCCGTCATAGTATTTCCTGATGGCGTCCCTGATCTCGGACTCCAGCGCCAGCGCAGGTCTGATATTGAGCCCGGTGATGAACCGGATCCCGTCCATCGCCTCGATATCAAGAGGGTCCAGCATCGCCAGGACCAGCGCCCCGCCTTCTTTTTTCACCGGCATGACGTGATATTTCTTTGCAATGTCCGGCTTGACTAACTTGACGACGGCTTCGGAGATCTCGGGCTCGAACAAGTTGACATGGGGGATCCGCAATTTTTCGGCGATCACCCTGGCCATATCTTCCTCTTTAACGAATTCCAGTTCTATCAGAATCGCGCCTAATTTCCCCCCCCAGCTACGCTGGTGGGAAAGCGCGGACTGAAGCTGGAAATCATCGATAAGGCCGGCCTCTTTCAGCATGTCGCCGAGTTTTTTTGCCTCCGCCATAAAACCTTTCTTTAATAATGGCCCGGTTTAACCGGGCCGTTAATGTGTTGATTATATGCTTCGCGGGGATGAAAAGTCAATTTTTTTCTAACCTCGCCGGCAGGTGCCGGAAGTCTACGCGCGCCAGCGCCGCGAGCAGGCTTGCCTTGATCCCGGGATGCGCTTGTTCGAGCTCGCCTAACAATTTCTTTATCTGAACCCGTTTTTGATCGGGGTCCCCGCAGGCCGGACAGGCGCAGCACGTGACCGGAAAACCGGATTCCGAGGCATAACGGATAATGTCATCCTCGGGTACATACACAAGCGGTCGGATCACCACGTTCCTGCCGTCGTCGGCGTTCAGGAGCGGCGCCATGGCCTTGATCGTGCCGTTGTAAAACTGATTCAGGAGCAGCGTCTCGATGAAATCCTCGCGGTGGTGGCCGAGAGCGATCTTCGTGCATCCGAGCTCACGCGCCCTGGTGTACAAAACACCGCGCCTGATCCGGGCACAGAACGCACAGGCGGTATCGTCCGGCGCAAGCTTCTCGAGCATGAGCCGGTGGATCGGCGCGGGGACGACCTGGTATTCGAAGTCATGAGCGCCGAGATAGTCTTCCATCAAACCAGTGTCAAAGCCCGGGAACCCCGGGTGAACGGTGACGGCAATAAGGGAAAAACTGATCGGCGCCCGCTGCCGCAGGCTGTCCAGAACATGAAGCAGCGTCCAACTGTCCTTGCCGCCTGACAACGCCACCAGGATACGGTCATGGTTCCGTATCAGGCCGAAATCGCCGATGGCGCGGCCGGTAAGCCGCCGGATATGATGCTCCTGCTGGTCTCTGGTGTGCATGGGATAAATTCTAAAACCTGCGGACGGAGAAGTCAACGGTTTTATGCGGGCGCTCCCCGGAGCGGGTGAAAACAAAAGGGCCCCCGGAATCGCTGATTCCGGGGGCCCTTCGGCAAAGAGCGCTGTTTATTACCTTCTTTTCCTGGCGGTTTTTTTCGCGGCTTTCTTTTTTGCCGACTTCTTCTTTGTCGCCTTTTTTTTCGTGGCTTTTTTCTTCACTGCCTTTTTGGCCGGTTTTTTCGCAGCTTTCTTTTTTGCGGGCTTCTTCGCGGCCTTCTTTACCGCCTTCTTCTTTGCCGGCTTTTTCTTTGCCGCCTTCTTCTTTGTCGGCTTTTTCTTGACCGCGACCGCCGCCCACGCCTGTGGCGCTGACGCGGCGCTTACTGCCGACGCCTCCAGATTGCAGCAATACACCGGCTCCTCATATACATCACCGGTACTCGTCACCTCTATTCTTCTGCCGCACACCTTGCACTCATGCTGCATGATTCTCTCAATACCCATACGCGTTCCCTCCTTTTATGCTGATAACCCGTGTTTGCACGGGCTGAATGGCAGTACCGACTGTGTGGAATCCGCCTGCGTTCAGACTACGCTGAGAACCAAAAAACCGGCTTGCAGGGACAAAACTATTTGCGCAGTGGATACCCACGGGCTCACTCCACGTAGTCTTCCGCTTCATTTTGGATACTGTAGAATCATCTTTGTAAAATGTCAAGTTTTTTATGAAATACCGGCCTAACACCACATCCGTGGCTGTTTCCTGTTCGCGTTGATAATCGCGTTCTTTCTCATATCCGCCTGCTTGAGCGCCCAGATATGCTCCATGCCCTCGATTGCCGCCGACAAGGCCTCATCGGTAGCCGTGCCGTCCCATTTCCTGGACTCGGCCATGCGGTAGAGCTCCAATAGCACCTCATCAAGATTCATGCAATATCCTTTCAATTCAACAGGTTGCCATATATTCATTGCGAACGGCCTCTCCCTGAGAGCAGCCCTGAATCTACAAAAAAACCGGGAGAAAATTCTCCCGACTGTTATTAAACTGCTTCAGGCCTCCCTTTATCAGTGGTAAGGAAAGAAATCGTTTGCCTCACTTTACCTCCGAGGATAAACCCAAGAGCTTGTGCGTTTTTTATTCCGCACTCCGAACCCCCTGCACTCGCGGGTCCACTCGTAAACGCCGGGGGCAGGCTCGACACTCCGCACTTGGGAGCTACCCGCACTTCGAGAACCCGCAGCCCCTGCAGAAGGCGCAGCCTTCGCCGAATTCGAGCAGACCGCCGCAGTCCGGGCACTCGGGACAGAGGCCCAGGTGGTTCTTGTTCCCGCCCTGGGAGCAGTCGGATGACACATAGCCGACCGTGGCCTGAGGAGCAGCCGCGGCAGCCTGGGGCTTATGGCGC
>JANONA010000120.1:0-15006 GCA_031420575.1 Nitrospirota bacterium
CTCTTCAAGGTCGGCTGCTTTGAACGCGTCAAGCTCTTTCGCGATCACTAACCGCTTCTCGGACATGAACGGGAGCGTCTGGCAGAGGCTCACTAATTCGGACGCTGAAGTATCCTTGCAGTAAAGCGTATTGAAGTTGAAGTCTCTGACCCCCGGATCAACGACCTTCTTGATGATCAGGTCGACCGCCTCCTGGATCAGGAATTCTTCTTCGCCGAAAAACAGGTAGAGGGGGAGAAAAGGGCCTTTTTTCAGGCTTGAGATGAGGTCCTGGTATTTAAGCATAAGAAGTCAAAATCCTTCCAGCAGCCTGCTCCGAAGCGTCGAGGCCACGTCCCGGCTTGCATTCTTAAGTGCCGTTTCTTTTGCGATCTTCGTAGCCGTGATGTCGCCGATCGATACGCCATAGCCCGCGTTGAAGACCGAGCCGACACCCTTTTCCTGCCAGATACGCTTATGTGTCTTTACGTCCTCTACAGTCACATTCACTCCTATACTGACCGTATAGGACTGAACATAATTTTCAGTCGTATAGGCGGACGGGGTCATTTCGAATTTCGTCACCGTCCCCTTGAGCACCAGATCGGCTGTCTCCACGTCGACCACCTTCAGCCTGCCGTCGGCAAGGAACTCGTCCACCACAGCCTTGGTCACCTCGATATCCACATAGGGCTCGTTGGTGCCGTTGACAAAGGTCAAAATGGCTATGGTCCTGGCGCCTTCGGGCACGATCCCGCCCACCGGGGTAAACCGGTAGCCGCAGGAAGAGATCAACAGGAGCAGTGTTGACCAAACGACAATTCTGAACTTATTATTCCGCATTCCGCGCTCCGTTTATGCCCGCGTTCTCGCAAGAGCAGGGTGCATTCCGCATTGTTTCTCACACCACCACATTTACGAGCTTGCCCTGTATCACGATCACCTTTTTCAGCGGTTTTCCGGCAATGAACTCCTTAACCTTCGGGTCAGCGAACGCTGCCGCTTCAACGTCCTTGTCGGGCGTCCCCGCGGGCAGCGTGAGTTTGCTCCTGACTTTGCCGTTCACCTGCACCACGATAATTACCTCGGTGGTCACGATCGCCTCGGGGTCGTGCCGCGGCCAGGCGGCGTTCGCAATCAAGCCCTTCCCGCCCAGCGATTCCCAAAGCTCTTCGGCAAAGTGCGGGGCAAAGGGCGCAATAAGCAGCGTAAGCGCATCGATGGCGGACCGGAGTATGGGCAGTTGCGTATTCGTAACGCCCTTCGACGTGTAGTCGTACATCTCGTTCACCAGCTCCATGAGCCCCGCGATCGCCGTGTTGAAATGAAATTCGCGCTCGACGTCCTCAGTCACCTTCTTGATGGTGAGATGGGTTTTGCGGTAAAGCGTATCCCCCCGGGCCTCGGGTCCGGCCGGCTTTACATTCCTGACAGCCCCATGGTGTTTATAGGTGATCGCCCAGACGCGGTGCAGGAACCGGTACGCGCCGTCCACGCCCTGGTCGCTCCATTCGAGATCGCGCTCCGGGGGCGCGGCAAAGAGCGAAAAGAGACGCGCCGTATCCGCGCCGTACTTCGAGAGGATGAAGTCAGGGTCCACCACGTTGCCCCTGGACTTGCTCATCTTGGCCCCGTCCTTGATCACCATGCCCTGCGTGAGCAGGTTCAGGAACGGCTCATCCCCGGCGAAGAGGCCGAGGTCGCGGATCACCTTGGTGAAGAACCGCGCATAGAGCAAGTGCAGCACGGCGTGCTCAATGCCGCCGATGTACTGGTCAACACTCATCCAGTAGCCTGCCGCCTGTTTGTCAAAGGGCGCCTTGTCCTCCTTTGGCGAGCAGTAACGAAGAAAGTACCACGACGAGTCCACAAACGTGTCCATGGTGTCAGTCTCGCGTCCGGCGCTCCCACCACACCGAGGACAGGTCGTTTCCCTGAATGGTGTTGACTCGGCCAGGGGCGAGCGGCCCTGACTATTGAGCGCCACGTCCTTCGGTAGCCGTACCGGCAGGTCCCGCTCCGGAACCGGCACGGTCCCGCACTTCTCGCAGTAGATAATAGGAATCGGCGTGCCCCAGTACCGCTGGCGCGAGACGCCCCAGTCGCGAAGCCTGAAGTTCTTCGCGCGTTTGCCGAGTTTGTCTTTCTCGATAAAATCCGCGATCTTGTCTTTTGCCGCCGTGTTCGTGAGACCGTCAAACATACCGGAGTTCGCCATGATGCCGTTCTCGACAAAAGCCCGCCTCATGGTTTCGGCCACGAGGTTCTTTTCCGCATTCTGGATCACCACGCGGACCGGCAGGCTGTACTTTTTCGCGAACTCGAAGTCGCGCTGGTCATGGGCGGGAACGGACATGATCGCGCCGGTGCCGTATTCCATGAGCACGAAGTTGCCCACCCAGATCGGAACTTTTTCGTTGTTCAGGGGATTGACGGCATAGGCGCCGGTAAAGATGCCTTCCTTCTCCTGGTTTTCATCGGTCCGCGCCGCCTTGTCCTCGCTCATCACCCGCTGGACAAAGGCACGTACCTCGCCGGCGCGCGGCGTGCCCGTGATGAGCGACTCGAGCATGGGGTGCTCGGGCGCGAGGCTCATGAAGGTCACGCCGAAGAGCGTGTCCTGTCGCGTCGTAAAGATCGTAAGCTTCTCGCCGGCGCCTTCGACCGTGAAGTCGACCTCGACGCCCGTGGACTTGCCGATCCAGTTCCGCTGCATGGTAAGCACTCGCTCGGGCCACCCCGTGAGCTTGTCGCAGTGCGACAGAAGCTCTTCGGCATAGGCCGTGATCTTGAAGAACCACTGCTCCAGTTCCTTGTGTTGCACAAGGGAGCCGCAGCGCCAGCAGAGGCCGTCCTCCACCTGTTCGTTCGCGAGCACCGTATTGCACGATGGGCACCAGTTCACGTAGGAGCGCTTCTTGTACGCGAGCCCGCGCTCGTACATCTTGATGAAGAACCACTGGTTCCAGCGGTAGTACTCCTCGAGGCAGGTGGCCACCTCGCGATCCCAGTCATAGGACAGCCCCAGACGCTTGAGCTGCTTATCGCGCATAAAGGCAATATTCTCAAGGGTCCACTTCGAGGGATGGATGCCGTGCTTGATCGCCGCGTTCTCCGCCGGAAGACCAAAGGAATCCCACCCCATGGGATGGAGCACATTGAATCCCCGCATCCGTTTATAGCGAGAGATAACATCGCCGATGGCGTAGTTCCGCACATGGCCCATGTGTATCCTGCCAGAGGGATAGGGAAACATCTCAAGGCAATAGTATTTGGGCTTCGAGGCGTCTTCGGTTGCCTTGAAGGTTTTGTTCTCCGCCCAAAACGCCTGCCAGCGCTCTTCGACTTTTTTCGGGTCGTATCGTTCTTCCAAGTTTTTAGGTTTCTCCTGTCTACTGAGGCTCTTGCAAAACTCTAAAAAATGCAGTCTTGTCATTTCGACCAAATGCAGTCTTGTCATTTCGACCAAATGCAGTCTTGTCATTTCGACCAGCGGGAGAAATCCTTGTTTTTATTACACTGAAAGATTCCTCACTTCGTTCGGAATGACACAAAAGGGGACATTTGCAAGAGGCTCTACTGTCTACAGATTTTCATTCTCTAATCCACCCCGGGTACGCATCGGCCTTCCGCGCCTCTTCCGGGAGCCCAACCTCAAGCTCATGTTTTTTTCGGGCAATATCCCGCTCGAGTGTCGCTTTCTTCTTCTCCCGGACGGCCTGGGATTTCTTTTTTTTGCCGCTGCTCTTGACAAACAGCTTATTCGGCTTATTTTCCTCTTCCTTTTCCTGTTTCAGGAAGCTCTCGTATTTTTCCCGCAATATTGCCGACTCTTTCCTGAGTTTCTCCGCCCGTTTGCGCCAGTGTTCCTCTCCCCTGCCATACTTGTCCTTGTGATCATTGACCGTCACCGATGTTCTTCCCGGGGCAACAGGCTTATTCCCCACGCTCACCCGGCTTTCGTCGGTATTCACCGCCGCCGCGCCGCTCCGATACTCCTGCGGCACCTTCTCCCGCTCGTTCGTAAAGAATTCCTTCCCATCCTTATCAACCCAGCGGTAAAACTCGGCCCGGGCAAAGGATGCGGACAGGAGCAGCAAGCACACCGTCAAAACAGCGCCTCTTCGCATGAAAACCTCCTCTTGATCGACGTAATGACAGTGAAAAATACCATAAAGAGCGGGGCTTCGCAAGGTTTTTTCTTGTGCTGCCGGGAGCAAACGTGATATAGTGCCGGGTACGATTCATTTCAAATACGAAATCCCGGATACTAACGCGAGACCGGACCTCACTAATGTGATCCTTGATCAAGGTGGGGCGGTCGGCGTTTTGAGCTCGGGATTTGGAAATTACGGTTAAGAACATGCCTAAGCTGATTGTCGCCATAGTTGGCCGTCCGAATGTCGGCAAATCCACCCTCTTCAACCGGATCATCGGCAGGAACTTCGCCGTCGTCGATAACATGCCCGGCGTGACGCGGGACCGGAATTACGCCGAAGCCGAATGGATGGGGAAACGCTTCCTCCTCGTGGACACCGGCGGGTTCGAGCCGAAAACCGATGACGTCATGCTCTTGAAAATGCGCGAGCAGACCACGCTCGCCGTGGAGGAAGCGGACCTCATCATCTTCCTCACGGACGGTAAGCAGGGCCTCCTCCCGGCGGACATCGAAGTATCGCAGCGGCTCAGGGCGTCGGGCAAGCCCGTGATCTGTGCCGTGAACAAGGTGGACGGAGAGCGGCATGAAGGGCTCATCCCGGACTTTTACCGCCTCGGCGTCGATACTCTCTACCCTATTTCAGCCCAGCACGGCCAGGGCTTTTCCGACCTCATGGACGCGCTCGGCAATCTCCTGCCTGAAACACCCCGGGAAACGGAGGAGACGGAGGCCGTCGAAATACCGAGAATAGCCATCATCGGCAGGCCGAATGTGGGCAAATCCTCCTTCGTCAATGCGCTTATCGGTGAGGACCGGATGATCGTGAGCCCTGTTGCGGGCACGACCAGGGATGCGGTAGACAGCGTCTATACGTATTACGGGAAGAAGTATCTCCTCGTGGATACGGCCGGCATCCGGAGCCGCGGCAAGATCAGCCACGGTGTGGAAAAGTACAGCGTCATGCGCGCCCTGAAAGGCATTGAACGGGCGGACGTGGCGCTCGTGCTGATCGACGCCTCCGAAGGCATCACCGAGCAGGACGAACGGATCGTGGGCCTGGCGCACGAGGCAGGCAAGGGAATCATCCTCGTCCTGAACAAGTGGGACCTGGTGCCGGACAAGGAAGAGGGATACAAACGGTTCATAGCGGACGTCCAGCAGCGGCTCAAGTTCGCTGATTACGCCTCGGTGCTCACCATCTCGGCCGTCACCCGCCAGCGCGTCACCAAGGTCTTCGAAGAGATCGACAAGGTGATGGAGGAGACCCGGCGACGCGTGCCCACCGCGGAACTCAACCGGGTCTTTACGCAGCTCGTTGCGCGCCACGAACCGCCGCTCTACCGGGCCAAACGCGTGAAATATTACTACGCCACGCAGGTAGGGATCAAGCCTCCGACGTTCGTCGTATTCGTCAACTACCCGGCGGGTGTGCACTTCTCGTACATCCGCTATATTGAGAACAACCTGCGCCAGGCCTTCGGGTTCCACGGCACTCACGTGAGAATCTTCGCTAAAAGCCGGAGAGAGGAACAACCGCGCGGCAGGAACAAAAACTTGAAAAAATAGGTTGACTTTTCCCGTCAACAGAGAGTATTATTATGGATATTACAAACAGGGGTATAAAGATACGTGAGTTTTTGTTCATTGCGACTGCAAAAACTACTTTTAAGTTTGCGGTCTTTTTTTGTTGAAAAGAGTCGGCTGCTGATCACTCAAGGAGGAACAGATGTCAAACGGTTTAGTGAAATGGTTTAACGATGCAAAGGGTTTCGGTTTTATCGCCACCGATGAGGGGAAAGATGTTTTCGTCCACTTCTCAGCCATACAAGGAGACGGTTTCAGGTCCCTGGCGGAAGGAGATGCGGTCAGTTTCGATATTGAAACCGGCGCCAAGGGACTCCAGGCGGTCAATGTCGTAAAACAGTGAAAACCCCGAGTATTATTACGGGCGAGGGCGCCGCTGCTTCAAGAGTTCCGTCATGCATGATTTATGAGCGTAGCAATTTTGCTATTTAACAATAACCAGGGGAGGAAACATGTCTAAGAAGCTCTATGTCGGCAATCTGACGTACAATATTACTGAAGAAGAACTCAAGGATGTCTTTACGCCAATCGGAGAAGTGCAGTCATGTAAGATCATTACCGATGCCGCAACAGGCCGGTCAAAGGGATTCGGCTTCGTTGAAATGGCGAACAATGAGGATGCGGACAAAGCCATCGCGACCCTGAACGGAACAACGGTCATGGATCGGGCGCTGAACGTGAGCGAGGCGCGGCCGCAGACTGAACGGCCTGCTGGAGGACGTGGCGGCAAACCCGGCGGCGGCGGACGGGACAGCTTCGACCGTGGTGGATCCGGCGGCGGCGGAAGGAATAAAAATTCTTGGAGATAAGAGTAGACGACAAAAATATTGAAAAAGCCATAAGGCTTCTCAAGCGGAAAATGCAGAATGACGGCCTTTTCAGGGAACTGAGGAACAGGCGTTTTTATGAAAAACCTTCGCTGAAAAAGAAACGGAAACGGATCGAAGCGCAGAAGAGGAAACAGAAGAGCCTGCGAAACAGCAGACAGGCCAGGGCCTAAGCTTCCCCTGCTTTTGTACGCATAACTACCGGAGATAAAGACGTTCCGCGGAATGGGTTCCGTGCTCGTCTCCATCTCCGGTTTTTTTGTTCCCCCCATACTATCCCGCTGATAATTACATCCGCCCTCCAGGGCGCGAATTATACGGCCCAAAACTCAAAACAGCTCTTTCAGCAAAACCCTGAACCCCGGCAGCGCCTGAGATTCGATCATCGCGTCGCCGACGAACGTGCCCACGAGGGCGTATTCCTTGTTCTTGAGCAGGTATAAATCCACCATTTTCTCCTTCGGCGCCACAATCCAGTATTCCTTCACGCCGAACCGGGCATAGAGCATCTTTTTCTGGAACGCGTCCCGATAGGCCGAGCTTTCCGACAGTATCTCGACTACCAGGTCAGGCGCGCCCTGCACATTGTCCTCACCGATGATGCCGAGCCGATCCCTGGAGATGAACAGAATATCGGGCTGAACAACGGTTTCCTCGTCGAGATAAACGTCACAGGGAGCGTCAAGCACTTCGCCGAGCTCATTCTCCATTACATAGCTTCTCAATTTATATTCGAGCTTACCAGAAATTCTTTGATGCCATATCTTCGGCGCAGGAGTCATGAACAGTTCCCCCTCGATAAGCTCGTATCTCTGGTCATCAGGAGTTTGAAGGTAGTCCTGGTAGGTATATTTCCTCTTTACAACAGCCGCCTGTGTCATGCCCGCCTCCGTACTTTTATTCTTTCACACAAGCCTTGCCCTGTCAAGACCGAATTTCCGCGCCTCAAAAACCAAATGCGCCCCAGGGGGCGCATCGGCGATCAACATAATATTTGAGGCGGCTGTTTACACCATGACCGAGCCTGTTCTTTTCCTGAAAATGACGCCGACCGCGATCAGGAGCATGAACATTGCAAAGGCGCGGTGCTCAGGCGTTTCGACTACGGCAGCGTGATAGTTCCCGGATAAAAGACCTTTGGTTTTGCCGCCCGGCCGCAGTTGCCCGGCCAGTCTATCTCGGCGGACAGCGTCGCGGATACAGGGACCGCCGGCGCTGAGGTGTTATTGTTCGTCACGCGGTAAACCAGGACCGCGGGGCCGTAGAACATACCATCCGCCAGCGTCTCCGCACCACCGACAAGGGTTATCGTCGCCTCTGTCTTGTCCGAGGTCATGGTCACCTTTGTTCCGCCGATGAGGGCGTTCATATTGATATCGCTGACATACACGTAGAGAAACGCCTGGCCGGTCCTGGGAATCGCTATATCCAGCGTTGCGTTCGCGCTATCAACGATCCGCGTCGTGTTCGCACCGAAGCTTGGCGGCCCGGTCATCACGAGGTTTATCTGCCGGAATATGGGGATGCGGGCATCCCAGACCGTGTTCACGACGTCGTATACTCCATTGGGGTTAAGCGGGTTCGTCCCTGATGGTGTCACATACGAAGGCCAGTCAAAGAACAGCTCGCCCGCAATGCGGCTGCCGCTGTCATCGGAGTCAATAAAGGGTTCGGGGATGTCGGTAAAAGTTTCACCTAAATTGTAGACGCCGTTCGCGTTCTCGTCCACAAAGTGCTCCTCTCCGGTGGTGGAGACAAGGATGCTCAGCCAGCCATCCCGAGGGTTATACGTCCTGGCGCCAACCGTATAATTTGGCTCCCAGGGCTCGAACGCGACATCCGTCGGTATCGGGCTCTGCGTCCGAAACACGGACGTCGTGTAACCGGAAGCATCGGTTACGTTGCTCGTATCCATGGCGCCGGAGTCCGTGGTAAAGGAGACGGACGTGCCTTGAAGAATGTTATAATTGCCGAACCGGTCCGCGAGGTACGCCGAGATCGTGGACGTGAGGCCAAGGCATCCGATACCGTCAAGGTTGAACTTCGAGACCGCCACGCTGAAGAACCGGTCCGAAGGCAGACCTCCGCCTATGGAAATGTTACCCGATGACGCCGTGAGCGTTGCGGCCGGCGGCCCGGTAACGCTCGTGGTCGCAACGATGCGGACCGGTCCCGCAACGGACCCGGCGTGAAGAATGGTGGACACCTCTCCCGTGGCATTGGTGCTTCCGCTTGATGTGACGCCACCGCCCGAGTCTAATGTCGCGCCAACGGGCCCATAGAGCTGGAAGTTCACGCTCTGGTTGGCAAGCGCAGCCCCGGCGGAGCTTAACACCTTGAATTTCACGGTCGAGTCGGATGTGCCCGCGCCCTTGATATTAATGACGGCCGGCATTGCGGAGACGAATTCAATGCTGCCGGCCTGGGCCGGGTTAACGATGATAATCGTCTGGACAGGGGGCACTGTTCCGACCGACGCCTGTATGATGACGGGGCCGGTAATAGAGACGTCCGCTGTAAAGGTTACGGACGCGATACCGTTCACCGTGCTGGCCGATGCAGCCGAAAGCGCTCCGGCGTACGGCTGCAGGGACGTGATCGCAAAGTTCACCACCGTTCCGTCGGTAACCGGGTTGTTCACAATGTTCCGCACGGTCGCCGTTATATTCGTGGTTTGGCCGCTAATGAGGCTTGAATTGACGATATTTAAGGAAATAGACGCCGGAGCGCTGGTGATAAAGAAACTGGCGCTTACCGGGGTGAGAGTGCCCGATGTTGCTGTAATCTGCACAGTCCCCGAAGACGAGCCTGAGTAAACAGTGGCAGAAGCAACGCCCGAGGCATTGGTGGTCAGGCTGGCGGTAAGCGCCGTACCAACGGGGCTGAAGCTCGCGAGGGTCGTCCCTGTTGTAATCGTCAATGTTACCGCATTGTTGAACGCGGGAGAGCTCGTACCGTCCAAAAGCGTTACGCTCACCGCGGCTTGGCTCAAGATGCTGATGCTGAGCGGATTTATGGTAAGCGACATGCTCACGGGCACGGGTGGCGGCGGAGAACCGATCTGAAGGGTCGCGCTGTTGTTCAACGTGCCAACGGTCGCCCTGATGTCCACATACATGTTCCCTGCGTTGGCAGTGAACGTCACCGTTGCTACTCCGGAGGCATTCGTTGGAGCGGTCAGGGCCGAGAGCGAACCCGCAGCCGCATTGCTGACCGAAAACGTCACGGTAGCACCAGGAATCCCTCCCGCAGCGTCGGTCACCGTCGCGTTTACCGTGACACTACCACCCGTCGAGGGGGTGGTCGCGGAGGACAGCGCCACGACGACCGAGGTGGGCACCTGAGGCGGCGCGCCGATGGTGATGGAGGCGCTGTTGCTGATCGTGCCTAAACCCACGGTGACTGAGGCCCGGATGGTCGCGGTCGTGTTCGGGGTGATTGCTGTGAACACGCTCGTTGCTACGCCGGACGCGTTAGTGACCGCCGAGGCTGGCGTGAACGTGCCCGTGCCCGCGCTGATCACGGAGAAGGTGACGTTGACGTTCGGCACCACGGCCGAACTCGCATCTCTCACGACTGCGGTCACCGTGGAAGTCCCGCCATTGGCAATGGCCGCGGCGGAAAGCGTTACCGAGACGGTCGTGGGTGTCGAGGTTCCCGGCGCTCCCGGCGTGCCCCCCCCGCCCGCTGCCGGACCATTAAAATCCGTCCCGCTACAACTGCCTATGAAAATCGCCAGGAACAAGACTATCGTGACCACGCTTTTGTTGCCCATACGTTCCCTCCCCACCTGCCGGAACAATCTCTTGGAAAAATCCACTATGTTCTTATCGAAGCCTTTATTGGGATCAGTGTTCATGATGAAAGCGGTTCAGAACCTCAACGTCACAGCCGGTCAACTCCAACTCATCGATATTACAACCGTAATTATTATAACCATTTTTTCCGTTGTCCGCATATACCTGATAGGGAAGGGGATTCCAATCCCCATCCTGCCTACACCCTTTTGGATTCGCTTGAACTCGTATTTACTGCGATTTGGGCTCACCCTTGACTGTCCAGTTCACATTATACGTCTTCCCGAGTGTGCCGGAGTATGCCTGGATCCACGATTGTCCCGTCTGGTCGGCTCCGGCGGTATATGTCGTAGGCGTTCCCGTGGAAGCGGTCACAAGATTCGCGGCGGGAAGGACCTCGGTCCTCCAGTAGAGAACAGCCACACCGGTGTCGTTCGTCGCAACAGCCCGGGTATTCATTGGCCCGACCCCGGTAATAGCAGTCAAATACGTAGCATCAGTAAACCAGAACCCGTCTGTGTAAACGATCAAGCAGACGTTGTTTCGGGGACCGACGTTGTCGGTGACAGTAAAGGTTATCGGTGAGTAGCGGACCGATCCTCCAGGGAACGGAGAACCGAAAGATGACGGTCCAATATATGTGGCATCGTCAGGACCTGTGATTGTATCAGTTGCATTCGCCAGATATGATCCTGATGGGCAACCCTGCTTGTCCTCCACATCCGATCCGCAGCCCTGCAACAGTACGATGGCTGCAATGAGAAACGCTAGCTCCGGGACCGAAAACAGTCTTGCTGTCAGCTTCATAAACCCGCCTCCCGATGTTCTTAATATACAACTATAATGCCAAAAGATATGACATGCCCAACCGATTGTTAATCCTTGCTATTACGAGCAACTCCAAGGCCTGGAACGCCCGGCAAAGGAAGCCGCGTTCTCCTTCTGTGTAATGATTTACACACCAAACATCCGAATAGCTGCATCTTCCAGGCTCAACCGCGCCCGCCGTTTTATGTCACTTCCTGCTTCCTACCGTCTACTACCTGAAACGAAGCGGGGCGTTTTTCAGGCTGTTATAAAATCAGCTACCGGAACCGCGCGCTTTACGGCAAAACTCTTTTTATGCAGCTTGATGCGCTCGATTTCGTGAAGCGTCTCAGCCTCCATGTAGCTTTCTCCACAATGCGGACAGGTTAAAACAGGCACGTTTTCTATAACTAATATTTCTTTTCCTTTGCCGTATGTCCTGGCAATCTTGTGTGTTCGTACGCCTGCTTTTCCACAAATATCGCACTTCATATGATTTCCTTCCTTTATATTATAGCGTATATACCGTGATTATAACCAATTTGCCCGTTGGACCCAATTTGGCAATAACCTCAACTTCACTGCCGTCTACTGTTTGCCCGGTTATCCGATATTTCCACTCAGCAGTGACTTTATCTTTCTGACGTTCCACTATTTTTCCAGTAAGTATACCACGTTCAACATCGTAAATTGAGAGGCAATCGCTGTTCATCTCTTCTTCCCCGTGAAGCGACATCACGTATTTCCGCTCCCGAACCTTACCTCTCATTTCCTTCAAAATCCCGTCAAACATGGCAATCCTTTTGCGGCACTCCCCATTGTCAAGGCAAAATTGTAGGTGCGTTTGTTCGGCGCGTTTGGGAAACACGCCCTACGACTTCAATAATATATCGTAGGGATCGTTCCCTGAACGGTCCCGCACCACTTCGTGATGTTTTATAATTACATTGTCGCGGTACTACTATCTACTGTCTACTTCCTCCCGCCCCTATATCACTTCCTGCGTATGATCCTGTTTTCACTCCGCAATCCGCACTCCGCAATCCGCAATCGCCTATATCACTTCCTGCCTTATTATTCTCGGCGTTACGAAAATGATCAACTCCCTCTTGTCCTCTCTCGTGGTCTTGCTCCTAAAGAACCATCCGAGGAGAGGAATGTCGCCGAAAAACGGGACTTTCGTGACTGATTCTCCGCGGTCTATGATGAGAATGCCTCCGATGACCGCCGTCTCTCCATCCGCGAGGAGTATCTCCGTTGTAGCCTCGTTCGTCCGTACTGATGGGTTGCCGCCGGCGCCCAGCAGGCCGAAGTCAGGGGCGTTTTTGGTGGCGACAATCTTCAAAAATATTTTATTATCCGGTGTCACCTGGGGAGTGACATCGAGGGAAAGATTGGCGGTAACACCCGTGGATGACGCTTGCCCCGTTGCACTTGTTGTTTGGACGAAGAAAGTAACACCCTGAGAGATTTTAGCCGGTTTATTGTTCAGCGCGCTGATCCGGGGGGTCGAGATCACTTTGCCTTCTCCTGTTGATTCCAGGGCGGAAAGAACAAGATCCAGATTCAAGGCTTTGCTGAGTGAGCCGAACGTAAAACCTATGGCGCCGCCCGCGCCCGGCCCCGCAGCCGCCGGCATGTTGACAAAATAGTTGCCCGAGCCTGAAGGCGTGCCGCCCATGGACGGACCGCCGGTAACCGCCGCTGAATTGGGGAATGAAAGACCTATGGGATTGCCGTGCGCCGCGTCCCACTTTTGCGACCCGCCCCATTGCACGCCGAGGCTCCGGCCGAAATTCAACGAGGCTTCGACAATCCTTGCTTCTATCATGATCTGACGTTCGGGTTTATCCAGAAGCTTTATCAGAGACACCGCCTCCTCGACGTTCCGCGCGATATCCTTGATAATGAGGGTATTTGTTCTGGCATCCGTCACGGTTTCGCCGCGCGGCGTGAGTGATTTTTTGATTGTCGATTCTATTTCCCCGGCCTTGGCATAATTGATCGGAACGATCCGCGTGATCAGGTCTTCCGCCTTCTTTTTCACTTCCTTTGACCGCATTTCCTCTTCAGCTTCCTTGGTAAGCGCGCCCACCGAGGCAATGCGAAGGATATTGTCCTCAAGCGCATGGCCCAGGCCGTTCATCCTGAGAATAATATCCATAGCCTGGTCCCACGGGACGTTGACCATGCGGACGGTAACCCTGCCTTTTACCTCGGGCGAAAGGATGATATTCAGGTTGGCAACCTCGGCAAAAAGACGCATGACATTGACCAGATCCGCGTCCTGCAGATCAAGGGAAATCTTTCTCCCCGTATATTTTCCACCGCCGGCAAACACGGTGTTATCCGGGACCCCAAGCGCCTTTTTCCCGCTTTTCACTTCTTCTTTCCCGGCACGGAGAGGAACGACCGCCGCCTCTCTGGGCGCGGAGACCTCTTTTTCAACAACCGCGGCTTTTTCCGGTTCCTGCGATGCGGACCGTTCCTGGGGGAGCTTTTCTTCGGCCTTGGCCGCGGAAGTTGCTCTCATGGCAATGACTAATGTATTGCCCTCGGGAGTAACCGTATACTCAAGAGCTTTTGTAAGGTCCAAAACCACGCGCACCCTTTGATCCGGCGGCGCATGCTGGCCTACGCGGACCCTGTCAAGTCCGCCTTTTCTCACCGGAATAACACTCGGCCTCACCCTGCTCCTGGCGCCGGGGATATCGATAACGAGCTTCTTCCCCGCTATCATAAAGGTATTCGGCCGCATGGTCCCGTCACCGGTAATGACCACCTGAACGCCGTCTTTGCCGGCAAAGGCCTGGACAGCGGACACAATCGTTGCCGTACCCTTCTCCGACTGAGGCGCTTCAGTCTTCGCGGGCGCTTGTTCCTGCACGGGAGCAACCGCTTCCGGCGCGGCCTTTGCCTCTTCAACGGGATGGCTGATTTCCACCATTAACTTGCCCCGGGATTGATAGACTTTGGCATCGACCGCCTGTGAAAGAGCGATCTCCAGGCGGGCGATTGTATCCTTCTGGCTGGGCGTGATATCAACAATGGCGCCGATGTTTACATTTATTTTCGACTGGAAAGCGCCGATATCGGCATCGGAAATATCCACCACGAGTCTGAGCGGTTCCGTCAGTTGAAATGACGTATATTGCAGAAGAGGCTCTGTCCCCTCAATGACGAGCTCGGTCTTCCCGCCCGCGTCACGGGGTTCGATTTTATTGAGAAGCGTCAGCGTCCCCTGCCGCGCCGCTTTTGCCCCGCACCCCGCGGACATCAGCGATACGAGAGAGATGAGAACAAGCAACCAGTATAGTTTCGGCAATTGGGCGTGCTTCATTGCGTCCCCTCCTGTTTTTTCCGGAGCTCGATGACAATTTCCTTGCGATCTATTTCGCCCGAAATGGTTTTGAATTTTTCTTCGATCACCAGGGTATTCTGAGTTATCTTTTTCACGACGCCCTTGTTTTGACCCATAATGGTTCCCACCTGGATAAAATAACCCTTTCCGTCAGGGCCCTCAAGCATTGCGCTGTATCCGAAACCGCCCCACACCACGCCGGTCAGCTTAAACTCATGAGGACTATGCCGTTCCAATGGCGGACGATCTCCGGATTGAGCTTTCCGGTCTTCCTTTTCTATAAGCGGCGCAAAGGGGTCCCGCTTCCCCGCGGGATTGTAGGAGTATACAACCTTGGGCGGGGCCTCAGGCGCCGTGGCTGTTGCCTGGCTGATCACCTGCTGTTTCGGCTTGATGGAAACGGGGGCTTGCGCCGCCGGCGGCTTCCCCGAATCGGAACAGCCCGTGAAGACCGCCCCTCCGAGCAGGAACAGCGCCGCGGTGAACCCGGTG
>JANONA010000121.1:0-3572 GCA_031420575.1 Nitrospirota bacterium
GTAGAGCTCGGCATAGTGCGCGTACTCGGGCAGATCGAGCACAGTGAGGCTTGTCCTGACCGTGACCTTTTTACCCCGGCGCGTGAGCGTTTCAATGAACAGCGGCAGGTTGGGGTTCATCTCGGGCGTGCCTCCCGTGAACTCAACGCTCTCTATGTCCAACAACAGGAGTTTGTCGAGGATCTTCTCGGCTATATCGCCGTCCATGTTCTCGCTGCCTGCGGGCGACGCACCGACGTGGCAGTGGGTACAGGCCTGGTTGCACCGGTTGCCGACATTGATCTGGACCGTATCGATTTTTTCCTTTTTCAGGGTTTCCTGCTCCCAGAATACCGTCCGCGACATGCATCCCTCCCGTTGATGTTTAATGAGCGGGACTCCGGTCTTTTTGCGACCTGAATCCCGCACACCGGTGAATAAAAAAAGATAAAACCATACGGGTTACACTGATATAATGCGGTTATTTCGAGGACAACCCATCATGTCAGGAGGCAACCCATATGGTTAAACGACAACGGAAGCATAGCGCAAAAAGGGGCATGAATCAAGGCAAAAATGGAGGCCCTGAACAAGCGGCTAAAATCAGCCAAAATACGCGCTACGAGTATTGCAGCGAACGGCTCTCCCCCTTCGGCGGACGGCAGACCGATACGGATGAGAGAATGTCTTTTCGGTCTTCCCGCGGTAAAAATACGGTTGAGGGGCTGCAAAGAGCGGTGATGCGAGGCGAGCGGCGGGCGAAATATCAGAAGAACGCCGACGAGGCGGGAAAACTACGTTTTTGCGCAGGATTCAGGCGCAACCTTTAGTAGGATATGCTATTATATATTATTATGCAAGGTTGTCGCATGTAACATTAAGGAAGCCCCAGCTCCTCTGAGGGCGATTCACTACTTTTTTTGACATACCGGAGAATGGTGATAGAATTAAAAATATGCATCATCCATAACAGAGGTAATCCCGATAATTCCGTCCACATCTTTATTCTGTGCGTAAGGCAGGATTCGAAGAGTTTCTCCTTTGTGCAAAGCGTAAATAAATAAGAAGAAAGGAGGTGAATCATGGATACCAAGGACCTGAAAAAGTACCTTGTGGGATTCGGTATTGCCGGACTGCTTGCTGGTGCTGGACTCACGGTTGGAGCTAAAGTCGCGCACAGTTGACCCGGCGAAAAAGGTGGTACAGGCGTTACCACGGAAGAGACCTCAACGCAGAGCAGTTGAAGCGGATCAAAAGCTGCTCTGACTTCAGCACCGACCCCGACAGAAGCTGAACCGGCTCAAAAGCATTAAGTCGGCTCAGCCAGCGCCATCGGGCAGCTGAAGCGGCAGCAAATAGTGCAGTTTGCACTATTAATGTTCCAGAAGAGCACCGGAAGGCATGAGCCTCCGGAACCCTGATTCATTCAGATCATAAATGGAATTGTGCGGTCCCGGGGGTGACGAAAGGATCCGCTGTTCACCCCCGGGATACTGTTTTCAGAACCATGAATTCTATGACAAACAATAAATCTGAAGACCGATACCGGGCATGCCGGACCGTGCTGGGCGATTCAGCATGGGCGAGCCTTTCCGCACAGTATGCCAAAGCGCTTACCGAACATTCGTTATCAAACGCGCTGTTGGAAAGTGGCAGGAATTGGTCCCCAGAATTCCTGTCCGAGCTTGCCCGCATTGAGGAGATCGTCGCCGTTGTCGAGGGGGGAAAAGCATCCCTCCCAAAAAAGATAAACCGGCCCCTGGTCAACCCGACGATCCAGATCATCGACTTGTCCTGGAATAACCTGGCAGCGCTCCTCGACCCTGATCAGAACATTTCCGCCATACATCCTGTGCGAACAGGTGAACGCGTTCTCCTTTGGTACGATCCGTTCACTGATCGCGTGTCAGCGCGGCCAGTGAATGACGAATATCTCCTGATACTCAAGATGGTCGTGGAGGATATATCGTCCGAGGCCGTTGCAGCCCAGGGCGGCCTGCCCGTGGGAGCGATTGACGCCGCAATGTTCCGTGCCGCAGCAAGCGGTCTCGTGCTTACGCCGCCCTCGCTCATCCGGCGGGATCCCGCGCTCTTTCCTCGCTGCAATGGCATTCCCGAACAATACCTGTCGTCGCCGTCCTTCACGCTCCAGTGGCATATCACCCAGACTTGCGACCTGCGCTGCAAACATTGCTATGACCGCAGCAGCCGTTCTCAAGTGAAGCTCGATCAGGCGATCCGCATCCTCGACGACCTGCGCACATTCTGCAAGAGCAAAAACGTCGCCGGAGCGGTCTCCTTCACAGGAGGCAACCCTCTGCTCCACCCGGCTTTTACCGAGATCTACCGTGCAGGAGCGAAACGCGGTTTTTCCACGGCTATCCTCGGTAATCCCGCTCCAGCGGAACGGATCGCGGAGTTGATCGCGATCCAGATGCCGACTTTCTACCAGGTCAGCCTGGAGGGCCTCCGGGAACACAACGATACCATCCGCGGAACAGGACATTTTGACCGTATATTGGCCTTCCTGGAGGTTTTGAAGAAGCTCAACGTCTCATCCATGGTCATGCTTACGCTCACCAGCATGAATATCGACCAGGTGCTCCCCCTGGCCGAGGCATTGCGCGGGAAGGCTGATATCTTTCACTTCAACCGTCTCTCCATGGTTGGTGAAGGCGCGCACCTCAGGCTGCCTGATGCCCGGCAGTACCGGTCATTTCTTGAATCCTATCTCGCTGCTGCCCGTACGAATCCCATTATGGGCATCAAGGACAACCTCATCAACATCATCCGTCAGGACCAGGGTATTTCGCCCTTTGGTGGCTGCACCGGCCATGGCTGCGGCGCTGTCTTTAATTTCGTGAGCCTCCTCGCCGACGGTGAGGTCCACGCCTGCCGTAAATTCCCTTCGCTCATCGGAAATCTCTATCGCCAGACCCTGTCCGAGATCTATGCTTCTGATCAAGCGCATCGCTATCGTTCGGGCAGCGCAGCCTGCCGAACCTGCACGCTTCACCCGGTCTGCGGCGGATGTCTTGCCAGCGCCCATAACCACAAGCTCAATGTCTTTACGGACAAGGACCCCTTCTGCTTCATGCGCGACACTGAAATTAAGATGTAAAGAGAGGCGGGTAAGCGGAAACACGACCGGTTAAAACCATTGGTCCGACATTCTTGAAGCGTTTAACCGCCCTCCGGGTCTACTCGTTCACCGCAAAGAAGATGCGGTCGCTTAAAAAAAGCCCGTCAGTCGATCCAGTATCCGATCCTGCCGGAATCAGATCGTCAAGCCGTTGATTGAGCACGGGTTCGACCACCACAGGCTGACGTGGCGGGACAAGGGAGAGCGAAACGAACAGTAAGAGATCTGATATCCAAATTCAGCCGCTGTCCTGTGAAGGCAGTGGTAGGGGGTGCGGCATAGTATTAGATACATTAGATAAGGGAGAATCAGTATGTCGGAGAAAGTGATTATTCGTCAAAAAAGAAATTATGAAACGAATTTCATGGCGCTTGATCCTGATGGGCCGGGAGCGGACAAGTCCCGTCCTGTACAAGGTATTCATGAGCTGACGCCTTATGGCATGGTTTTG
>JANONA010000122.1:0-2627 GCA_031420575.1 Nitrospirota bacterium
GCCCCCCTGTTCAAAGAGGCTCATCCCCTGTTCGCCGCGGGTGATCAGCACGGCGTCACACTTCAATCGCTTGAGCAGAAGCGCGCCCGCCTTGAGCAGGGCTTGTTCATTGTCGATCTCTATTTTGGATCCGATGGAGGCTTCATTGATATTCGGGGTCAGGATGGTAACGCCGCTGTACATGCCGAAGTGGCTGACCTTGGGGTCCACGGACACGATCACCTTGTTTTTTTTCGCAAGTCTCACGATATCGCGCACCAGCTCCCGGGTAACCACGCCCTTGCAGTAATCCGAGAGCACAAGGGCGTCGAGTCCCTCGTTTATCCGCTGCTTGACAAAATCGAATATTCGCTTATGGGTGTCACGCCCGACCCGTTCTTTTGTCTCGCGGTCGAACCTCACGACCTGCTGGCTATGCGCTATGATGCGGGTCTTGATGGTTGTAGGCCTCGACGAATCAACGATAAGCCCGTCCGTGAGGAGCCCCTGTGTATGCAGCAGATGGAGAAGCCGGCTGCCCGCCTCGTCATGGCCGATCACGCCGCAGACGCTTACGACCCCGCCCAAAGCGTGGATGTTGTTCACCACATTGGCCGCGCCGCCCAGAAGCATGTTTTCCCGCGTAACGCGCACAACGGGCACCGGCGCCTCAGGCGATATACGGGACACGTTTCCCCAGATGTAATGGTCGAGGACGATGTCACCGACCACGAGAATACGCGTTTTACGGAAAAGGTCCACGTATTTATTAAGCCGTTTGCGTTCGTTGAGTGAAATCATGGGTTCTCTTTTCCGCCTTGCATTATTCCTGCTCAGGGACGAAGCGGTCCCCGGCAAAAAGCTGTACTATAATATAGATAAGCAGCTTTTTTGTAAAGACTTTTATTGCGGGAGGCGCGTCTCCGCACAGCGTTACGGGAAACTTTTTGAACTTGCGCCCAGTCGTAAATTATACTATTATATTCTCACGGTGAACATCCTCATCATTAAGCCGGGCGCCATCGGAGATCTGATCCAGCTCACGCCGGTCATCCGGGCGCTCGCTGCCCGATATCCCGGCGCGCGTATAACGCTCTTAGTCGGCACACGGGCCACGGCAACACTGTTCCAGCATAATCCGTACGTCGCGGAAACCCTGGTGTTCGACAGACGGGGAGAGCACCGTTCACTCTCTTCACTGCTGACGTTCTGGCAACGCATTCGACGTTTGAAATATGACCTCGTGATACATTTCCAGCGGAGCAACCTGAAAACATGGTTCCTCGCAACGGCAGCCCTTCCCTGCCGGGTATTAGTGTACCACAAGGCGAAAAATCGGTCCGTCCATGTGGTCGATAACTATCTGGACACCCTGGCGCCTCTGGGCATATCAGGGCAAAACCGCGACCTTGAGCTCGCTGTGGGCAAAGACGACGAACGGTTCGCCGAGGAGCTCTTCTCCGTCAACGGATACAGCGGAAAAATTGTTATTGCCCTGAACCCCGGTGCGAGCCATCCGGTGAACCGTTGGAGCGTTGAGCGATTCGCGGCGCTTGCCGATGCTCTCGTGGAAGGTCTTTCGGCAAAGATCATCATCACCGGCGGACCCGAAGACAGTGCGCTGGCGGAAGCAATCTCATCAGGAGCCGTATCGAGACCGCTCGTGCTGTGCGGGAAGGTGACACTGCTTCAGCTCGGAGCTATTTTGAAAAAGTGCGAGCTCCTGATCAGTGGAGATACCGGTCCCCTGCACCTCGCTACGGCCGTAGGGACGCGAGTCGTGGCCCTCTTTGGCGCGGCTGACCCGGCACGAACCGGTCCTGTGGGAATGGGTCATCGGGTGATACAGGCAGAGGGGGTAACCTGCCGCCCCTGCCGGAGCCGCGTCTGCGCCGGCAACCTCGATCGTGAATGCATGGAGAAAATCACGGTGCGCGAAGTTTTCAATGTGGTTATGGACATGGTGAAGCCGACGCGAACAGATCGGGATGATATACATCATGGATGATTTCACTAAGACCTAAAAAATGCATTTAGCCACAGACTTTCACGGACTATATCAGTCTTTTCAATAATTTATAAATAAAAACCTGTTCACCTTTCAAGTGAGTTTAAGTAGAGAGGCTGTATCTATCATAGTACTGTTTTTGTCCGTGTTAGTCCGTGGCTGATTGCAGGATTTAGGTAAGAAAGGAACGATCATAATGGCTACCCCGAACATTGATATGGACCTCTGCATCGGTTGCGGGCTTTGCGTCGAGTTCTGCCCAAAAGTTTTTGAACTCAGGGACGACAAGGCCTGGGTCATTGACCCGAAGGCCTGCGATACCTGCGACTGCCGGCAGGCAGTTGACAGTTGTCCGGTCACGGCAATAGCATTGGAATAAGTCCAGAATATTATTGACAATGCCATAAATGTTTGTTAATGTTATTGTGTACACGCTGGTTTATCAAACATGAATATTCCCCTACCTCCTCATATTCTGGACAAGCTGGTCCCAACAAGGCTTTTTGCGCGGCTTACCATCGCGAGCAAAATGCTTCTGGGATACATGACGCTCGTGGCGCTTACCGTAATCGTCGTTGCCTATGCCCTCATCAGCCTGCAGCGGATCAATAACCTGAACAAAAGTATTGTTAAAGTCGAT